>JANMWP010000338.1:0-7668 GCA_031394065.1 Chitinophagaceae bacterium | reverse complement strand
ACAAATTGAGCGCTTGCATCGGACTCACTGTTTTTTCTATACCCACCGGCATGTCTTTTATAATAGTAGGCAGTATAGGAAAACTTTTTAATGGTGCCGCTGATGGCATTGTAGCTGCTTAATAAACCAAACGAGCCAACGGTATTCACCGATTCAAAACTAATTGCTTTTGTGGTGTCGGGCTTTTTGGTAATGTAATTGACCATGCCACCAAATTGTGCACCGTATTGTAAAGAACCGGTACCTCTGACCATTTCAATCTTTTCGAAACTTTCCATGGGTGCACTGTAATGGCTTGCCGGATAACCATACATATCTGAATTGATGATTACGCCGTTTTGCCTGATATTATATTCCCAGCTTCGGTGCGGATCCAGGCCACGGGTGGCAATATTTAACTGGTTTCCGCTGCCATCCATATCATACACAAATACACCTGGTATCTTTGCAAATAACTGCCTGCCTGTTTTTAATGCGATGTTGGCATTTGTTGCAGTAAGTGTTATTACTTCGTTCTTTTTACCCGCATTAAGAAAACCATTTTGCTCTTCGGGCAGGCGGTTAATATCATTGCGCTGCCATGTTTTAATGGTTACTTCTTTCAGGCTCTTTGCTTTGGCAGTATCATTTATTTTTTGTGCAAAAGAACTGCTGAAAGTTATAATGGCGGTTGTAAAAATTAAAATCTGTTTCATGTTGTTAAATTAACCAATTATCAAAAAATAATTTTGATACCTGGCAAGCGTTAAGTATTTAATAGATATAACCCGTTTTACACAGGTTATATCTATTAAATTTCAATTTACTCCGCCCCGTCAATATGCCCTCTTGCAACCGCATAACTGCCAACTTTATTACCGGTAGTTATGCCAACTTCACAATCGCTGCGTGCATGTATAGCACCATACATACGGGAGACAGAAGCTTCTTTTGCCATATCAATATAAGCCTGAGCCCTACCTGGAATTATATACCCAAGTACGGTTGACGCTGCACCACTGAAAGTACTGTGCCCCGAAATATATGCAGGAAAATTAGGCAGCCCAATACCTGTTTTAATACGTGGATCAACCTGCATCGGACGTGGATTATAATAAAAATTCTTTGCATCCCAACAAACAACCCCCGCATCCATAATCGACATATTCAACAAGGCCATATTGCGTGCCCACCTGGCTTCACTAAAATTTTGCTGGGCAAAATCAGTAGCAGCAATATAATTCCAGTGACCGGGCGGTGTATAGGTTCTGATACCGTCGGCCCAAAAATCTGCTATACGTAACTGCTCTCTTGTTAGGTTTTTGGTTATCTGGTATATCTCCTCTACTTCATCTTTAAATTTTTGTGAGCTGGTAGAAGGAGGAGGCCCCGGACGAATGGATGTTACCAATGTTAACGAATCGAACAGGAATGTTTTTACTGCACCAAATACCGGTAACATGGGCGGACGCTCTGGAGATTCCTGGCTAACCCATGGTGTTTCGCCTCTGGCAATACAATCTGATTTTAGTTTTGACCAAATGGTTGCATTACCAACCGCAGCACCTGCCCTATCGCTCCTTGCACGGGCTATAAATTTGGCTGCCACTGCTTTGCCCAAAGTTTCGCCTGCATCTAAATCGCTACGCACATTGGCTCCTGCAATCAACCGGGCTCTTTTATGTTCTTCGGCTTTTTGATTAATAAAATCCTGGTCGCCGGGAAATAATAATTTCAATAATTCAACCGATGCCCCCATCACCACTGCATCTTCGCTTGGGTAAGATGGTAAGGTTGATTTAGGTAATAAGGTTTGTATGGTTGCATCAACTGTAAATGGTGCCGCCCGGTTATACTGTTGTTTATAAAAGTAACCGGCTATGCAGGCATCATATTGTGCAGCACTTAAATAAGCATAGGCCCTTGCCGCATACGGTGGATTGGCAAATGGAAATGTTGGGTATGCCAAAGGATTGCCTGCACTTGGTATGGGATATGAGCCATCAGCATTTTGATAAGGCGCCAGGTTATGCACTGCCACCAGTTCTCTCATAATTTCGTTCCAGCGCAACACAGCCCCTGCACCCCAGTAATTCACCAGTTTTCTTTCATCAGCCGTAATATCCTTCTGAAAACTTTTTATTTCGTTAAGCTGAATAACATAATCCGGCGATGTGGTTGCAATGGGTGCTGCACAGGCAAACTCATTGGCAGTTGTAAGTAAAATGGGTTTCCATGTTCCTGCATTGGCATCTACCCTTGTTGGGTTAATCATCGGATAATTCATGTTCGCTTCATCTATACTTTTTGAACAGGAATTAAAAATAGCCGAACCCGCAATCAGGCCCGTTACTATGATGGCTAAAAATATTTTTTTCATAATTATTTATTTTGCCCCTAAATCCCCTGAAGGGGACTTTGAAGAGTTTTTAAATCAATTGTAGTTTATTATTTTTTGCAAGGTTTTTATTTTGTTTGTTTTTTTTCTTTTTTCTTTTTTTTACTGAGATCAAAAATGTAAAATACACCGGCATTAAAACCGGTACTTTGCCCAACATTTCTTCCGGCAACAGTTGTACTTCCATTGGCAATAACAGAAAGCCCGTTTATTGGAGTTTCATATTTAACATTGAGGCCGATTTTTGTGGCATTCATTTTATTGCTCACAAATGGTGCCCCGTTTCGGGGAATATCAAAACCACCAAGTGTTGTCCATTTATCTGCCAGGGCTTCTATAACCCAGCTTTCGCTTCTGTATCCCAACCTGAAATTTAATTGAGATGCGTCGGGCATTTTCACTTCGTTGGTGTAATGCATTTCGGTGGTATAATAGGTATACCGGTCAATTGTTACATTACTTCGGGCTATGTAAGCATAAGATGCTGTTACAAACCAGTTATTTCTTTGGTAATCAGCCATAATACGGAGTGTTGCATTTTTACTATGCAGCCCGATTGACAGTGGTAAAAAATCTGCCGTGTAATTTGAAAGCGGCGTTGAATATCCACCAATTAAAATTGCCTTAAGGTCGCCTTGGGCAATATGTTTTTGATAAGCAACATATTTTACCGTTAGTGAAAAATCCTGCAAACCTTTTTGCCCGGCCAGATTACCTGCACTTGCTTTTGTTTTTACATAAGGCAACCCAAAAAGCAGGTTCAGCCTTTGGGTAACAGCATAATTCCCCATAAGGGTAAAATTAGTTACAGATACCTTACCCAGGTTCAGATTTTCTCTTTTTAATGTTCCCTCCCAATAATTTTTCCAGCTGCTGTAACCGGCTGTGGGCCCCACACAAAAAAAGTTTTTTTCCATCATCAGGCCATCCATATCTGTTTGTGCTGCAGCCGGTTTTACGATGATCAGCAATAAGAGGCAAAAAAATATTTTTTGCAGATTCTTTATAAAATTATATTTCATTGTCATTAAATTTATTTTTTAAATTTTATTCGTTGTAAAATAAAGCTTCCTACTTTTTTTCCATATTCGTTACTTACAATACAGGAGTTATGAAAGTGGATACCACCGTAAAAACGGGCCCAGTTATTTTCAATGGCTGCATTTCTGAAAGAAGTAAATGATCTGCTTTTAATTCCAAACTCAAGTTCGCTGGTATCGGCGTAAGCAAAATTATCGCCAAACACATACGTTAATGCTTCTGCATTTGCTGATGAAACAGTAGAATGTCCACAGGTATATTCAGGAAATGGCGGCGTTTGCAGATACGGTGCCCAGTTTTGGTCAATGTATTTGTTAATCACTGTTTCGGGTCTTGCACAATTACTCCGGTACTTTTCATCCCAGCAATGTATAAAAGCATCAAACTGTGTAATGGCAGTAATGGCATAGGCAAAAACAGTTGCTGCAAAATCATAGTTTGCTTTTTTTGATGCAATACCCACAATACTCATCCAGTGGCCGGGGGGCGAAAACTTTTTTGTACCAAACATCATATGCCCGCTTACATTCAGTTTAAACGGATTATCATCCCAGAATTCAGCAATGTGTTTTTGTTCATCATTCAAACTATCTACCGCATTTTTAACCATCATCACCTGTTTGTAATAAAGACTGTTTTTATCAGTCATATTAAATACCGGAGGCCTGGGTGTTGTAAATTGTGAAGCGCTGTCCAGTACCATTGGTCTGATCATATTCCAATGAGGTTCCATGGCCGATGTATAAGCAGGCGGTGTTGGCACCCATCTGCCCGGCGTATCAATTACGTTGTACCGGGGAAAAGTTCTTGACTGCAGGTAGTTATCTTTTTTACTCCATTTCAATATTACTGCTGATACGGTATCTGCAAAAGCAATACTGTTTGTAAAAACATCAGCAGGCATGCCGTGTTCGGTTGCCAGGTTTTTAATGCTGTCAATATATGCATGCATACTGCCTTCCGGAAATGTAACGGCTTCGCCCAGTTTGGTAAAGGCAATAATTGATGCCAGTTCAAAATCAATTTTTTTACCGGCGTCAGGTTTGGGAACATCTGAGAGGCCATGAAGTTGTCCGCCCAACGACAGGTATTTGGCTGGATAGCCTGCTGCTATTACTTCATAAGCTGCAATGCTTGCATAGGCATAATTACGCGATGCTATTATCGGGCTGAAATTATTGCCCATCACCACCTGGTTCAATTGGTGTACCGTATTTGAAAATAAAAGCGGATCATGAATAATTTTTTCATAATCGCTTTTGATATTGCAGGCCGATAATATACCGGCAACTGCAATAGTAATGAGTACTATTCGCATAAAAATATTTGTGCTTTAAAACAATGTAAAGTTATTTCAGGATTACCAATTAACAGCGTGGTGGCTGAAGGGGAGTTTTTATCAGCACATCAGAAACGGAAGCTGAGAATTCGGGGAATTGTAATTCGATTACTATTGAATGATTGGTTAATAAAAAAGATTGATTTTTATCATCATAATCATTACTGAAATTCTGATTGTTTGAAGTTTTATGTTTTTTGCCAGTATGCTCCATATCCTGGCTGCTGTTGGATTTTGTCAGGACATTTTCAGCATTCTTTATTTGCTGCCCGTCGGTATTTGGAATACATTTTAAAACCAGCATATCCTGATCGATCTTCATTTTTACATAAGTATATAAAACTCCGTCAACAGTTATTTCGCCATACTGCCTTTCAAATTCAGTAAGCCTGTTTTGGTATGGCATGTTCAGTGGTACTCTTAATTCAATCAGGCTTGCTTCGGTATAATCACCGGCATCCAACCGGGCATCCAGCTTTTCAGTTGCCCTGTTATCAAGTATGGAAAAAGCAAACCTGTAGCCCACCATGCTGAACAACATGAGCAATAAAAAAAATATGGTTACCGTTTTTTTCATTAATTATTTTGCAATATACGTTTTTTTCTGTGGCCCAACACCGGTAATGGTAAGGCTTTTCCATTGTTTAGGTAAAACAGATTTTAACTGCACAATACCGGTTGAAGTTATATCCAGGCCTCCAAAGCCCATTAACACACTTTGAATAACCCCGCCGGCACCGGTTGCAAAATAGGGATTTGTTCCGCCTTTTGTTTCGGCAATTACCCTGAATGGCGGATTCAGATTTGGTGTATAAGCATCTTTAAACCAGTGAAAAGCTTTTTCACTATCGCCCAGTCTGGCATACAGCAGTGCAAAAATAGCCTGTGTCATGGCAGGTGTACCTTCGGTTGGTATCCTGGTTTCGTAAAAAGCGAGGTCTTTTTTTATTTGCAGCGGATCGGTAATTTGTTTTAATGGGTAAGATAATAAATTCACATCGGCCTGTTTTATACCTTCGCCATTGTAAGCAGCATGTTCCTGAGTAACACCATCGGGCATTTTTAAAACAGGAATATTGTTTGCTACATTCATCCAATCTGCATCGGGTGTAATGCCCAAAATTTTTGCAGCTTCTGTAGCATTCTGCAAATTACTTTTGGCAGCCGCATTGGTAAATGCATTGTTGTTTACATTCTCGGCCCACTCATCTGCAGCCACTACATTATTAATATCATAATGCCCCGGCCCGTTGCGCTCAACACGGCTTACCCAAAAATCGGCAGTGGCACTTAGCATAGGCCAGCCTTTTTCTTTAAGCCATTGTTTATCCTGTGTAACACAATAATAATTCCAGGCGGCAAAAGCAACGCATGCTGTTATATGATGTTCAAAAGGGCCGCTCAACGCCCACACGGGAGTTTCTTCTACACCGGTTTCTGCACTCTCCCATGGAAACATGGCTCCTTTATATCCTTTGCTGAAAGCGTTTTTCTTTGCAGCATCCAACCGTTGAAAGCGATACTCCATCATGCTTTTAGCAATTTCAGGATGCATGACTAACAAGGAAGGGAACATCCACAACTCCGTATCCCAAAAAACATGGCCGTTATAACCAAGTCCACTCAAACCCATGGGTGATGGTGATAATGCAGTGCCTTCTCTTGTAAAAGAATATAAATGATACAACATGCTGTGTACATCCTGCTGACTTTGTTCATCGCCATCAATAATAATATCGCTCTTCCACAATTCCTGCCAGGCTTTGGTATGAAAACTGATCAGCCTTTCCCGTCCTTCAAGCTTTGCAAAGATGGTTGCACGTTCTGCTTCGTTCAACGGATCGGGATGATGTGCCGAAGTGATGGAAGAGCCGGCTATTGAATACCGATAGGTTTCACCAGCTTTTATTTTCCGGATAAACTTCATCAGGTGCATGTTGTTATCCCACATTTCATGTATCACTCTTGGTTCGCTGCCATGTGCCTCACTAAACAAAAAAGTATTGCTGGCACACATCTGCAATTTGCCCGTTGGGCTTTTTGCTGTTGATGTAAGCAGACTGATAACTACATGCGGCCTGTCAATTTCGTTGTAATAATTCTGCACATCTTTCAATGCATCGGGCGCTTCCATTACGCTGGCACCGGTTATTGCAATGTCTTTTTTTGCGGTGATGTTTACATCCATGAGCACCGTGTAAGGTAATTGGCGAAGAGAATAATAAGTGTAAGAAACGGTGGCTTTATCGCCAAAGTCAAAAGAAGTGGTGAAGCTTGCCTTCTGCATATCCAGTTCCTGCTTCATCCCGGTAACATTCTTGGCATCAATTCTTCTACCATCAATTTCCAGGTAAGCATTTAACAGGTTAAAGCTCTTTAAAAAATTGCTTACACGGCCACGTCCGTACAAATCGTAAGCACCGGCAAGCACCACATCTTTAACTTTAAAAGGCTCGGGAGAAGAAACAATGCCAATCATGCCGTTGGCAACTGTTACACCGTAATAATTATTGGGATCAATATTGTTCGCCGTTATTTTCCACGCATCGGTTGATTGCGAAAATGATTGTGCATTAATAAACAACAGGGTGATAAATAAGCATTTCTTCATAGCAGGTAATAGTTAGCAATTATTAAGATGCTAATGTAAGGTTAATAAAGCAAAACGCCCGGATAGTATTGCTATAGGGGCGTTTGCAAACGATTGCAGTAAAAAATTTGTTACGCACGACTTATAAATAAGGCTTCGTATGGTCTTTAACAAAATATTTTTGCCGTTATATTATTCGCTGGTTTTCTGGAGACAAGACAGCGGCGAAGATGGTAGCGACGAAAACCCAAGCTGGAAAAAAATTTTCCTCATGTGGCAATACTGCAAACAGGTAATCTTTTACTTTATGTCTGGCATGGG
>JANMWP010000336.1:0-5599 GCA_031394065.1 Chitinophagaceae bacterium | reverse complement strand
CACTGATGAGGCTGTTATTGAGGCCGCAAAACAGGCCAGTATCCATTCGGAAATAGAAAAATTTCAAAATGGATATGATACCTTGATAGGAGAACGGGGAGTTACCCTCAGTGGCGGTCAAAAACAACGGATTTCCATTGCCCGTGCTTTGTTAAAAAATCCTGCAATTGTAATTTTTGATGATTGCCTCAGTGCTGTTGATGCCCGAACCGAAAAAGAGATAATTGGCAATTTATACCGGTTTTTACAGCAGAAAACGGCCATTATCATTACCCACCGCATTTTCTCTTTATTTGATTTTGATAAGATTGTTGTACTTGATGATGGAAAAATTGTAGAACAGGGTACACACCGGCAATTGCTTGATTTAAATGGCAATTATGCCGATATGTATAAGCGGCAGCAGGAGCAGGATAAGGAAACTTAAATATTGATAAATTAAGTAACGGTGTTAGTCTGTAATAATGGCTTACCGGTTGTAAAACCCAAATAATCAATCATATATTTTGTAGAATGGAAAACAATTTTATCTTTGCTTCGCCTAAAAGGGTAACCATTAAAAACTTAAAACTTAAATAACAGTGGCGTACGAAAACAACGAAAAGAAAATGGACAGCGTTTACAGCAAACGCATCAGGGCCGGAAAACGCAGAACTTACTTTTTTGATGTGAGGGAAACCCGTGGCAATGATTACTATTTAACCATTACAGAAAGCCGCAAGCGTTTTGATTCTGACGGGTACGACAGGCATAAGATTTTTCTTTACAAAGAAGATTTCAACAAATTTATTAAAGGCCTGGGCGAAGCCATTGACTACGTTAAAACAGAATTAATGCCCGACTTTGATTTTGATGCTTTTAACCACGATACTCCTTATGAAGGGGAAGATGGTCAAATGATTCATCCAGCTAATGACAGTGCGGAAATATCCAGACCATCTACTATGGAAACTGTAGTTGCTGACCTGACCGAAACACCGGTTGCTGAAACAATAGAAGCAACAGTAGCAGAAGAAGCACCTTCAACAGAAACAACATCAACAGAAACTCCAATTGAGACAAATAACGACCCCATTGATAATGGGAGCGCTGAGGTAGCAGAAAAGTGGTAATTAAACATGAACACCAAAACTAATTGCAAAAAATCCTCCCTTTTTCGGGAGGATTTTTTTATAACTTTAGTTTAACCTGCGTAGAAATCTAAAAAACGTTAAATTGTAATAAAAATGAAACGGGTTCTTTTATCAATTATACTTATCGCCGGAATATCAGGTGCTTTTGCACAAAGCTACTGTACTGTTAAAAAGGCGTATGCATTTTACAATGTATCCATGCCGGGTGTACAAATGGTTGATGAAAACTGGAATCCGATACCGCCAAAACCAAATATCACCCGTTTTATTTATGTAGAATACAATGGAGCAAAAATGCCGGATATTAAAGCAGTACTGTATAATGCTGCAGTTTTATCATTTTCTGTTTTAATCATAAAAGAAAAGACAGTTTCTTTAGGGGATAAAAATCTGAACCCAAATAATACCATCACTGTAAAAAAGGGGAGTACTTTCCTTAAAATTAATCTGTATACTGAAGATGGAAAAACCATGCCTGACTCTGATTGCAAAAACATCATTATTAAATACAAGGCAGCAAGAAAGTTCTGTAAATTTTATGTTACAAGAGAAAAGGAATTTAATACACCCCCGCATTATTGATTATTTCAACTTTTTGTATACATTGATCAACCCATTTGTAGAACTGTCATGATCACTTACCATATCATCATTTTCCAACTCCGGTAAAATAGTATTAGCCAAAACCTTGCCCAGCTGAACACCCCACTGGTCAAAGCTGTAAACATTCCAGATTAAACCCTGCACAAATATTTTATGCTCGTACAAAGCAATCAACTGGCCCAAAGTAAAGGGCGTTATTTGTTTTATTAAGATTGAATTGGTTGGCCGGTTGCCTTCAAAAAACCGGTAAGGATCTACATTGGCCGAACCGTTCATTAAGGCTTCAGTTTGTGCAAAAAAATTGCTCATCAGTTTTTGGTGATGATCGCCTGTTGCATTGTGACTGATTGCAGGAGCAATAAAATCGCAGGGAATTATTTGGGTTCCCTGGTGAATGAGTTGATAAAAAGCATGCTGGCCATTGGTGCCGGGTTCTCCCCAAATAACTGGTCCGGTGGCGTAAGTGACTTTTTCTCCATTTCTGTCAACATACTTACCATTGCTTTCCATATTTCCCTGCTGAAAATAGGCTGCAAACCGGTGCAGGTATTGATCGTAAGGTAAAATGGCTTCAGAAGTAGTGCCAAAAAAATTGCCATACCAAATGCCGATTAATGCCATCAGTACCGGAATATTTTTATCAAATGCTGTTTCTCTGAAATGAATGTCAGTTGCATGAGCACCCCGTAAAAGTTGTTCAAAATTTTCATAGCCAATTGTTAAAGCAATGGATAAACCAATGGCACTCCATAAGCTGTACCTGCCGCCAACCCAATCCCAGAATACAAACATATTTTTTGGGTCGATACCGAATTTTATAACTTCTTTGTCATTGGTGCTGAGTGCAACAAAATGTTTGGCAATATATTTTTCCTCTTTGGCAAATTGTAAAAACCAATTTCTTGCAGTGTGTGCATTGGTCATGGTTTCCTGGGTGGTAAATGTTTTGCTAGCTATTAAAAACAGGATTTCTTCGGCATTAACTTTTTTTAAGGTTTCGGTAATATGTGTACCATCTACATTGCTTACAAAATAGGTTTCTATGCCATCAATCCAATAATGTTTTAAACCTTCAGTAACCATTACGGGGCCAAGGTCGCTGCCGCCGATACCGATGTTTACAATGTATTTTATTTTCCTGCCTGTATAGCCTTTCCATTCTCCACTATGAACAGCAGCACAAAATGATTTCATTTGCTCCTGCACCTTTTTAATGCCCGGCATAATATCAATCCCGTCAGTTAAAACAGGTTTGCCCGAAAAATTTCTTAAAGCCGTATGCAGCACAGCCCGGTTCTCAGTCTCATTAATTTTTTCACCGGTAAACATGGCTTCCATGGCTTCTTTTAATTTGCAATCATTGGCCAGCTCCAGTAAAATTTCAACCGTATTTTCAGTAATAATATTTTTAGAATAATCAAAAAGTAAATCCTCTAACTGAATAGAAAACCGGCTGAATCTTTCTGCATCATTAAAAAAAAGATCCTTCATCTGCACATTTTCAAACAACTGCCTATGCTGCTGCAATGCCTGCCAGGATGGGGTAGTGGTTGGACTTATTTTTGGAAACATACGTTTAATTTAAAGATTGTCATACTCATACAGCGGATCAATATGTGTACCCGCCTTCATTTCAAATACTGGTTTTATAATGCCGTCTTTTAAGCCATATACCCATCCGTGCAGGTCGGGCCTTTGTTCTTTTTTCCATGCCCGTTGTATGATGGAGGTTTTGGCGAGGTTAAAGATCTGTTCCTGCACATTTAATTCTGTTAACCGGTCAGATTTCTGCTCTTCATCTGTTATCTTATCAAGTTCTTCCCGGTGCAAACGATGTACATCTTTTATATTGCGCAACCACATATTCAATATCGGTTGATAATCTACCTTACTCATGGAAGCTTTAATACCTCCGCAACCATAATGGCCGCAAACAATAACATGTTTTACATGCAGGTGATTCACTGCAAAATCTAAAACACTCAGCAGGTTCACATCTGTATTAATAACCAGGTTGGCAACATTGCGGTGTACAAAAATTTCGCCCGGCTGTGTATTGGTTATCTGGTTGGCAGGTACACGGCTGTCGCTGCATCCAATCCATAAAAACTCAGGCGTTTGAAGGCCCGATAATTTATTAAAAAAATCAGGGTCGTTCGCCAGCATTTGGGCTGCCCATGCTTTATTATCCTGCAGCAATTCTTCAAAAGGATGCATAGTTGTTTTGATTGGTGATTGGAAGGTTACGAAGATATAGCATGTACAACAAAAAACGTCCCGCTTTTGGCAGGACGTTTTGCATATTGGAATTTTATTTTTACTGAATTTTAGGAATCATTCCCCGAATACCCATATCAATCACCAGATCGCCGTTATTGGGGTCGTAAGTTCCATTGTTATCAACGTCAATCCATTCAAAACTTTTATTGGTTGATAAGGAAACTACAATGTTGATATCGGTATTTTCATTGCCCGTTACTACCAGCGGTGTTGCAAACTGGGCAGTTACAAGACAACTGCCTGCCGGTATGGGTGAACTTGCAAACAAAGGATTGGGAACCGTTGTGGCACCGGGAGGAGCCTGCCCGCTGCTTAAAAAACCAACTCCGAATATTTTACCTTCAACAGCCCAGTAACCCTGCAGTTTATTGGCATTGATGGCTATAGTTGAATCTTTTACTTTGTAATTGCCGATATAGGTATTAAAACCGATGAAAGATGCTACAGTAGCATCAATCGTTTGTCCCAATGCATTCATGTAAACATTATAATTCTGGTATGCCAGCGAAACCCTTAACCAGTTGTAAGTGCCGGCAGCAAAGCTTTTTACCGGCACACTTAAAAATACCTGGTTATTTCCTGCAAACTTTGAATTTGAAAAATCAATGGCCGTACTTCCGCCCGTGCTAACCTGTGGCGCTTTATACAAAATAGCTCCTGCACCCAATGCTGTAAATGGCGATGGCGTTATTTCAACATAATGAGCACTCATGGTATTAAAACGTGGAGACTGGCCTGCATGACCAGCCGGCATTCCAACGGGTTGCCCAAGTGCATTTAACCTGACCTGGGTTGAATCGAATTTAAAAATAAAATTAACTTTTGCAGTTCCGTTGGTTATGGTTGTTGGTGAGTCCGCATTTTTTTGGCAGGAACTGAATAAAACAATAGCAAAAGCCACTGCAAGCATGGTTTGTAGTTTCATTATTGGTTTGTTTTTGGTTAGGTAAAAGTGGCGTCGATGCAATTTTGCAACAATTACAATGCCTCAATTACTTCAATCAGGTTTTTTAGCATTTCTTTAGTAAAATCCAAATGGGTAACCATCCTTACCTGTGTTGCTGAAATAGCCAGACATAAAATATCATGTTTAGCTAACTTTTCGCAAAATATTTTTGCTGTGTAAGATGATCCGGTTATTTCAAAAATCACAATATTGGTTTCTACGGGCATTATTTTACCAACAAAATCTTTCTTAGCCAAAGCTGCGGCTATTTGTTTTGCATGATAATGATCTTCTTCAAGTCTTTCAATATTGTTTTCAAGGGCATAAATACCGGCAGCCGCCAGATAACCTGCCTGCCGCATACCGCCACCAAAAACCTTACGAACCCGGCGGGCCTGTTTTATAAAATCCTGCTTACCTAAAAGCAGGCTACCTACCGGTGTTCCCATACCTTTACTCATACAAATGGATATACTATCGAAAACTTCACCGTACTGTTTGGGCGTTTCATTTTTGGCAACCAGTGCATTCCATAGTCTGGCACCATCCAAATGATGGTTGAGTTTATTATTTAAGAAGATTTATTTAATTTGTTGAAAATCAGTTAATTTATAACAGCTTACTCCGCCACGATTTG
>JANMWP010000316.1:0-3296 GCA_031394065.1 Chitinophagaceae bacterium | reverse complement strand
AAAATATAAATGCAGCCTATGTAAATTACAGCAGGCCACTGGGTAAAAAATGGACCGCACAACTTGGATTAAGGGTTGAGAATACAAACTCAAACGGTATATCAAAAGGTTATACTTTTAATACTGCTCAAAATAAATTTGAGTATACCGAAACAAAGTTTAAAAGATCGTACACCCAATTGTTTCCAACCGTTTACCTGCAATACACAGCAAATGAAAAAAATCAGTTTGTTATTAATTATGGCCGCAGGATAGAAAGGCCCGATTACCAGGACATGAACCCATTTGTTCATTTTTTAGACAGGTATACATTTGAGCAGGGTAACCCAAATTTAAGTGCACAATTTGCGCATAATATCGAGTTGAGTCATACTTATAAGGGCTTTCTTACTTCAACCGTTAATTATACCAAGACCACAGATATCATACAAATGGTATTAGAACAAAATGATGTTACCAATGAAACTTTTGTAAAAAAGGCCAATATAGCCAGTAGTGAACAGATAGGTTTAGCAATCACCGCAAATAAATCTATAACAAAGTGGTGGAGCGGAAATATATATGCAAATGATTACAATAATCATTTTAAAGGTGTTGTAGGTACAGAGCCAATTTCTTTAGGAGTTACAAGTTTTATGGTTCAGTTGCAGCAGCAGTTTAAATTTAATAAAGGTTGGGCTGCCGAGCTAAGCGGTTTTTACCGCAGCAAAGGATTGGAAGGGGTAATTTATATTAAACCAATTGCCCAGTTTAACGCTGGTGTAAGCAAGCAGGTATTGAAAAATCAGGGCAGTCTCCGATTGAATATCCGTGATATTTTTGCAGGCAGTGTATTTAAAGGCTACAGCAAATATGGTACAGTAGATGCAAACTTTAAAAATGTAAATGACAGCCGTGCAGTAAGTCTGACTTTTAGCTACCGTTTCAACAAAGGAAAATTAAAAGCCAGCAGTGGTAAAAGAAACAGTGGTGCCAGCGATGAACAAAACAGGGTAAAAAGCGGCAATTAAGTTAAATATCGAATATTTAATGCCGGATATTGAATGTGTGCTCAAATTGTAGAAACATTCGATATCCGGCATTTTTAAGTTCAGTATTTATTCAATAGTTTTGAAAAAAAACTGCTATGCCTTCATTTGACCTTGTAAGTAAAGTTGATCTACAAACCCTCGATAATGCCATCAACACAGTAAGTAAAGAAATTACCAACCGTTTCGATTTTAAGGGCTCTCATGTAGTGATTGATCTGAATAAAAAAGAGTTTAAAGTAGGTCTGGAGGCAGACAGCGATATGAAAATTCAGCAAATTATTGATGTGCTGATAAGCCGCAGTATGAAACAGGGCCTGGCTGCCGAAGTGTATGATTTAAGCAAAGAACCTTTTCAAAGCGGAAAAATAGTAAAGAAAGAAGTGCCCGTAAGAAACGGTATTAAGCAGGAAGATGCCAAGAAGATAGTTAAGATTATAAAAGACAGCGGTCTGAAGGTGCAGGTGGCCATTATGGACGATATTATACGGGTAACCGGTAAAAAAATTGACGACCTGCAGGAAGTTATACAGGCTTCAAAAAGCTGGAATGTGGGAATTGCTCTGCAATATATCAATATGAAAAGCTAATTTTAATGGATAATTGGTTAGTGGATAATTTTTTAAAATAAAAGCAGGTTTGCAAGATAGAAAGCTGACTTATTCAAGAGCATTATCAATTATCCATTATAACATTATCCATTTATCCTGCGGTTTTTAACCAAAAAGAGCTTATTTTTGCAGCTTTCTAATAATTGTACGGCAAAACCCGTACGCAAAAAAAATAAATATGAAACAAGGAATTCACCCCGGAAATTACAGGTTGGTTGTTTTTAAGGATATGAGTAATGGTACTCAGTTTTTAAGCCGTTCAACTGCTTATTCTAAAGAAACAGTTACACATGAAGATGGTAACGAATACCCGGTAATTAAACTGGAGATATCAAATACTTCTCATCCTTTTTATACCGGTAAAAATGTATTGGTTGATACTGCAGGAAGAATTGACAAATTCAACAAGCGGTACGAAAAAAAGGCAAAATAATTTAATAGAGATTATTATCTTTATTTAAAGTTTGTTTTTCATGGCTATACTTTAAGTCCCTTCGGTTCTCCGGGGGGATTTTTTTGTCGCCACGGATTACACAGATTTACACGGATTAATACAAAAGGATTTTGATTTAGATAAAATTAAATCCGTGTAAATCTGTGCAATCTGTGGCCAACATATTTTTTTTTGCTTTCTTCTTAGTAGATTTACAAAATGCAAAAGATCATCTTTACAGAAGAATACTGTAAACCGGAAAATCTTCATCCTTTTACCTACACACGTCATATACAGGATATCCGTATCGGCATTTTAACCATTCGTGAAAAATGGGAACGGTATTTAAAGATTCCTTCTGCCAATAAATGGGAAGATCATTACCTGGACGATGAAAACTCGGTAAAAATTGAAAAAGGAATTGGCAAAGATGATTACCTGCTGGTGCATGCCAATGTATTACCAACCAAAGCTATTATCAGCAAAATAAAAAGTCTTAAAAATGGCGAATTCCTTACAACAGGAAAAGAGGGTGGGGTGGCTTTTAAGTTTTCCAGTAAAGAAGTTTTGGGATTGCATAAAATAAAAATCAGCAGGTCTGTTGATTTTAAAGGCGAAATGAAAGCAATTCATTATCCCTGGCAGATATTTCAAATGAACGATTGGGCATTGCGGGAAGACTTTGCTTTGATAACCGCCGGCAGAAAAAGCAAGGCCATCTCTAAAACAAATAAACTGATTAAGCCCTCGCAGATTTTTATTGAAGCCGGAGCAAAAGTTGAACACTGTATTTTAAATGCAAGTGAAGGGCCAATCTATATCGGTAAAAATGCAAGGGTTATGGAAGGCAGTTTACTGAGAGGGCCGCTGGCAATTTGCGAAGGAGCCGTTGTTAAAATGGGAACTAAAATATATGGAGCAACAACGGTTGGTCCGTTTTGTACTGTAGCCGGCGAAATTAAAAATTCGGTATTATTTGCTTTCAGCAACAAAGCCCATGATGGATACCTTGGAGATAGTGTATTGGGCGAATGGTGTAACCTGGGCGCCGGCACCAGTAACAGCAATGTAAAAAATACTGCAGGCGAAGTTAAGTATTGGGTTGATGCTGATAAAAAGGAGGTTAGTGCCGGCAATAAAGGCGGTTTGCTGATGGGTGATTATTCTAAAGCGGCAATCAATACTTCGTTTAATACCGGTACTGTTGTGGGTGTTAGCTGTAAT
>JANMWP010000307.1:0-4882 GCA_031394065.1 Chitinophagaceae bacterium | reverse complement strand
TGATGAGTTCCTCAGAGCTATAAAACAGTGTGCTTTAGTGGTTTGATGAGTTCCTCAGAGCTATAAAACAGTGTGTTTTAGTGGTTTGAGGAGTTCCCCAGAGCTATAAAACAGTGTGCTTTAGTGGTTTGATGAGTTCCTCAGAGCTATAAAACAGTGTGCTTTAGTGGTTTGAGGAGTTCCCCAGAGCTATAAAACAGTGTGCTTTAGTGGTTTGAGGCAATTATTAATTAGTAATTAAAGCAGTTTTTTTGCATTTTCAATCTGTTCATCGCTTCCCATTACAATTAACCGGTCGCCGGCATTTATTTGATACCCGGCATCGGGATTAACGGTATAATGATTGCCGGCTGTTTTTACACCCAGTATGGTACAGTTGGTCTTGCTCCACATATTAAGCTCACCCAGCAAAATATTTTTATTGGCCTGTACTTCTGCCACCCGAAATGATTCATTGCTTTGCGTACTCATGATGGAGAGCATTTCCACCACATCGGGCAGCATAACAAGGGTTGCCATGTGAGCACCGCCAATTTTATCGGGCATGATCACATTATCGGCACCTGCAATTTTTAATTTTTTTACCGATGAATCCTGCGATGCCCGGCTTATTACTTTTATACCCGGATTGAGTTGCTTAGCCGTAAGTACTACAAATAAATTATCTGCATCTACAGGCAAAGTAATAATAAGTGCCCTGGCATTTTTAATACCCGCTTCAAGCAATACCTCATCCTTAGTGGCATCTCCTTTCATAAAATACGGCACATCAAAATCAAGATCTGTTTCCAGTTCGTTCTTTTCTTCCAGCACCACAAAAGGTATTTTGTTGTTATGCAAAATCTGGGCGCTTTCCTTACCGTTGCGGCCAAAGCCGCAAATAATTACATGCTGTTTCAGTTGTTCAATCTTGTTTTCCATTTTAATCTGTTTATACAGTTTAATAAATTCACCATCCGAAAAAAACCGGGTAAGCAATGTTATAAAGTAAGTAAACAAACCCAGGTTAATAAGGATAAGGAGTATTGTAAAAATGCGGCCAGCATCAGATAAAGGCCTTACCTCGCCAAAACCTACGGTAGATATGGTTATTACAGACATATACAAAGCCTCTAAAAAGCCATATCCTTCAATAACAATAAAGCCAGCCGTACCAAATAATATGGTAAGCAGCAACATGCCAATTGGCAGTAATAATCCGGTAAATAACTTCAGCCTTTTTATCTGAAACATTGGTATGTTATAATTAGTGTTGAAAATTATAACTTTAATGGCAAATGAAGAATATAAAAGAATCAAAGAAAGAGATGAGATTGGTCATTGGCGATTGGTCATTGGTCATTACACATTGGTTGGGCTGCTTACTAATGCTTTCAATCATTAGCTCCTGTTCGGTTTCCAAACAAATAAGTAAACTGGCCAATACTGTTTTACTAAGCGACTCTGCCATCAGCACCGGCCATATCGGCATCAGCATTTACGAACCGGCAACTAATAAATACTGGTATAATTATAATGCAACAAAATATTTTATTCCGGCAAGCAATACCAAATTATTTACGCTGTATGCCGGGATGAAATATTTGGGGGATAGTTTGGTGGGGTTGAGATATTGGGAAAAAGATTCTTTTATAACTTATATTTTACCAACTGGTGATCCAACTTTTTTAAATCAGGAATTTAAAAATCAACCTGTTTTTGAGTTCTTCAAAAAAAACAGATCCAACTTATCTTTTCTAAAAACAAATCCTGAATTTGAATACTTCGGAAATGGATGGGCTTGGAATGATTATAATGATGATTATATGGTAGAAAGAAGTGTTTTTCCGATGTATGGGAATGTATATACTTTTTTAAATCGAAACAATAAACTTATTAGTACACCTTATTTCAATCCTAAAGATTATACTAACATGATCACACCCAATATTTACATTAGTGAGCTTGATAGTGGCTTTTTAAAACGAAACCCTGCTTCCAATGAAATAACTTATGTCGAAACATCCAGAAAATTTACTTCACAAAAAATCCCTATTCATATTGATTATTCAAAAATAACTAAATGGCTGAAAGATACAATTGCCACAAGTACGATTTATAGTAATAAAATCAGAGAAGGGTTGCAAGAAAATTCTGATTATTATAATGGAAAAGAAAAACAGATAGAGAACCTTTTTAACCCTTCGTCAATTACCAAAAACATTTTGTTTAAATCCATCCACTCCCAACCCTCCGACTCTCTCTTTAAACCCATGATGCACCGCAGCGATAATTTTTTTACCGAGCAAACCTTATTAATGGCAAGCAATGAACATCTGGGTTATATGAGTGATGAAAAAATTATTGATACAATACTAAAGCTGGATTTAAAAGACGTTCCCCAAAAACCAAAATGGGTAGATGGCAGCGGCCTTAGCCGGTATAATTTATTTACACCCCAATCTTTTGTTTACATCCTCAATAAAATAAAAAATGAGTTTGGATGGGATCGCATTAAAAATATTTTACCTACCGGCGGCACCGGTACACTGTCTTCATATTACAAAAAAGACAGCGGTTTTATATATGCCAAAACCGGTACACTCAGCAATAACTGTGCTTTAAGCGGTTATTTGGTCACTAAAAAAGGAAAATTTATTATTTTTTCGGTTTTGGCTAATAATTACATCACCGGAGCCGTTCCAGTAAGAAAGGCAGTCGAGAAATATCTGCTTGCAATCCGGGAAAATTATTGATATTTTTATCCTTCAGGCAACAAAATATAAAACCACAGAATCTACCCTAAGCTTAAAACTCTGTTTATCCTTTAACCAACAAAACCCTTTTTGTATGAAAAAGATCTTTACGCTGCTGTGGCTTACCATCACCGCCTTTACCTTTAAGACATCAGCACAACCCACCCCAACCTGCAATGCAGAATTTGCTGTTCAGTATCTGAGCAATTACACGGTAAAATTTAATCCGGTAACTGCCAACGATTCACCTTACGTTCATCACTTTTGGAATTTTGGTGATGGCACACCCGGAAGCCAGTTGATTTCGCCAACACATACTTATGTGTTGCCGGGCACTTATGCAGTAGTACACACCATTGTAAGGGTTACGCCAAACAATGTTCCGGTATGTACCCAATCATTTACCAAACTGGTAACCATTACCGAACCCTGCAACCTGGTGGCTAACTTCAGCTGGACCTTTGGGGCAACCAATCCATTAATGGTTTCCTTTCAGAATTTATCGGTACCGCTTGCAGCAACCGATTCTATAACCTGGATATTTGGAGATAATAGCGCTAATGCGCATACAGTAAATGCGGTTCACACCTATGCCAATGCAGGCACCTATAATGTTTGTTTAATTGTAAAGAAAAATAACAATCCTGCTTTACCTCCATGTATAAAATATATTTGTAAAACAGTTGTAGTTACTGCCCCCTGTAATTTAATTGCAGATTTTAACTGGACTGTTACTCCAACCAATCCTTTAAGATATGAATTTCATAATTTAAGTACGCCGCTTGCTGCAACCGATTCCATCAGATGGACATTTGGCGACGGTTCAACTTCTACAGATGTAAACCCTGTACATACATACAATGTTGCAGGCACTTATGTAGTTTGCTTAAGAGTTAAGAAATTAACGCCTCCGGGCGCTGCACCATGTGTACGGGAAATTTGTAAAACAATTGTGGTAACGCAGCCCTGTAACCTGGTGGTTGATTTTAACTGGACAGTTACACAAACCAATCCATTAAAAATTGAGTTTCATAATTTGTCGGTGCCGCTTGCTGCAACCGATTCTATAACCTGGATTTTTGGAGACAATAGTGCTAATTCGCATGATGTAAATCCTATACACACTTATGCAAATGCCGGAACTTACAATGTTTGTTTAATCGTTAAGAAATTCCCTTTTAATACCAGCTCACCTTGCATAAGATATATTTGCAAAACGGTTGTTGTATCTGCTCCATGTACTTTAGTAGTTGATTTTAACTGGACGGTTACACAAACCAATCCTTTGCGGATTGAGTTTCACAATTTATCGGTTCCACTTGCTGCAACCGATTCTATCAGGTGGACATTTGGCGACGGTTCAACTTCTACAGATGTAAACCCTGTACATACCTATAATGTTGCAGGCACTTATGTAGTTTGTTTAAGAGTTAAGAAATTAACGCCTCCCGGATCTGCACCTTGTGTACGGGAAATCTGCAAAACAATTGTTGTAACTCCTCCTTGTAATATCGTTCCGGATTTTACATGGACAGCTACCCCAACCAATCCGTTAAGAATTGAATTTCACAATACCAGTACAAACACTGCTGCTACCGATTCCATACGATGGACATTTGGTGACGGAAGTTCTTCAAACCAACTTAATCCGGTACATACTTACAATGTACCTGGTACCTATACTGTTTGTCTGCGGATAATAAGATATACTGCAGGCAGTACCACACCGTGCATCAGAGAAATCTGCAAAACGGTTGTAGTGTATGAGCCTTGTACACTGGTAGTTAATTTCACATCGCAAGCCGATCCAAACAATCCTTTGCGGATTAAGTTTACAAATACAAGTGTACCTATTAGCCTTACTGACTCACTGCGCTGGAGTTTTGGTGACGGTACCTCATTGAATGGCTTACAAAGCGATCCCAATGTTGCCGGCCCGATACATAATTATACCCACGCAGGAAACTACAATGTTTGCCTGATCGTAATTAAACGCAATACACTCAGCAATATTCAATGTGTAAGATATAGCTGCAGAACCATTGTGGTATTTGAGCCATGTACTCTGGTGGTTAATTTCACTTCTCAACCAGATCCCAATCACCCATTGCGGATTAAATTTACCAATACCAGTACACCAATCAGTT
>JANMWP010000296.1:0-5772 GCA_031394065.1 Chitinophagaceae bacterium | reverse complement strand
AAGAATAATTTATCCATGTCGGCAGGTTTTTTTGCCCGTCCTTTTGGGTTTGAAGTAAATCTTGGTTCTGCTTCAAGAGAGTCGCCGGAACGGGGAAGAATGTCGCAAATATTAATGCCGGGTGAAAGAGATATCGGTGTTATGTTCAGCTTTGAGCCGCAGTTGAAAAAAAGTAAATACTATCATTTTAAATTAGATGCGGGTTTCTTTAATGGGCAGGGTACTTCCGGTACTACCGACTTTGACAGTCATAAGGATTTTATTAGTCGTTTTACCCTGAAGCCCTATACAATAAATAAAATGGAAATCGGCGCAGGTCTTTCTTTATTGCTGGGCGGCTGGAAGAATGGAACTAAATATGTCTATACAAGTGGTAATGCTGCCAATGGCGATGAAATTTTTACAGTTGATTCATCCGCATCCAATCTTGGCAAATCATCCCCCCGCCATTATTACGGGGCTGATGTGCAATGGAAATTGCATCATAAATGGGGCGAAACAGAATGGCGGGCTGAATACTGGTTTGGCACACAGCCGGGTACTGCAAACTCAACTGCTAACCCGGGTACATTGCCCAACTCAAACGGCACAGCATTGCCAACATATGTACGGCATTTCGACGGAGCATTTTTTTATCTCCTTCAGCATATTGCAAATACCAAAAACCAGTTGATACTAAAATACGATTGGTACGATCCGAATATAAAAGTGAAAAAATCGGATATTGGAAAATCAGGAACCAACCTTACTGCTGCAGACATAAAATATTCTACAATCGGTATCGGGTTTGCCCATTATTTCAATCCCCAGACCAAGATCATTTTCTATTATGATATTATTACCAACGAGATCACCAATCTCAACGGAGCCACTACCGATCAAAAAGACGATATTTTCACCTGCCGGCTTCAGTTCAGGTTCTGAGGCCGCTTAACGACTCCGCATTGCCGAAGCGGGAAACTGTTAGTCCGTCTGTATATGCAAACCAGCCGGTACTATTATCATCGTTTAGTCTCTGTTCCTGCGAATAAGACGGCCTGGCATATATTATCAGTACTATACTAAAAAAAATATGCTTACTTGCTTTCAACAGTTCTATACTTTTATAATACATTTTTAGGCAATTTATCTTCCCCTTCAATATAGTGTTCATGTGTTGCAACGGGTTTATTATTTCTGTGCATCCGCATTTGAAAAACGCTTACCAGCATTGAAAATGCCATAGAGAAATAAATGTATCCTTTTGGAATCTCAATGCCATAGCCTTCGCTTACCAGGGCAAATCCGATCAGCAATAAAAATGAAAGCGCCAGCATTTTGAAGGCAGGATGCTTGTTTACAAAACTGCTGATTGGTTCTGCGGCTACCAGCATGATTAAAACAGTAACAATAATAGCAACATACATTATCCATACTTCTTTAACCATCCCTATTGCTGTAATTATAGAATCAATTGAAAAAACCAGGTCCATTATTAAAATCTGCAGAATTACCTGTGCAAAGGCAGCCGCTTTAATATTTTTAGTTTTATTGCCCTGCTCTCCTTCCATTTTATGGTATATTTCAGCAGAGCTTTTATACAATAAGAACAATCCGCCCAAAATCAATATCAAATCTTTGGCTGATATACCCTGGTTAAAAAGAGTAAACAAATCCTTGTTTAATTTCATCAGTAATGACACTATTGCCAATAACCCCAACCGCAATACCATGGCCAGTATTAACCCATATAACCTTGCCTTTTTTTGCTGATGTACCGGCAACTTATTGGCTAAAATGGATATGAAAATTACATTGTCTATTCCCAGGATAACTTCTAAAGCTATCAAGGTTAGAAGGGAAATAATGATTTGATAATCCATAGACCGGCTCTTTAATTTTCTGCTTCTTTCTCAAATAAATTTAATCCGGTTACATCACTTTTAATCTTATCATAAAAGTGTGCGGTTAGATGCACAATTGTGTTAGCAATCATATAAAAGGCCACATCCGGAAATTCATTCTTTAAACTTGCTTCTATTTCGAAAATACTTTTCGCCTTCCTGTTATTTTTGTTTTACGTTTTTTTATTTGCCTTTTCAGCGCCTCAACAGTTTGAACTATGGCAATTTCAAACTTTTTATATTGACGACTTGCCAGCAGGTCGTTACCGGGGATGAGCAGCCGGATGGTGCAAATCTTATTCTCACCTGAAGCCGAACTATTAAGCCTGAGGCAAACTTCACTGCCAATAATTTCTCCGTAAAGACACGAAAGCTTCTTTATTTTTTCTTTTATAAAATTTATTAGTTCCTGGCCGGGAGTAAAGCCTGGAGATTGAATATCTATTTTCATAACTTTTATTTTAAGTTGTGTTTTAATATCTGTTTAAAAGGTTATTAGGGAGTGCTAAACAATTAAAGTCTCCTCATAAAAATTTACCATACCGGTTGTTATGTCGTGTGTTCCGCCAACAATTCCAATCTCGCTATTTTCAATCATTTCCCTTAATATCGGGCTACGTTCTAAAATGGCTTTTATTGTTTGCTTTACATTTATAGCGGCCACTTTTTCTACAAATTCAGCATTGCCGGAATTCCGGTTTTCATTTACTGTATTTTCTTTATCAACAGCAGGGCGTATTTTACTTAACAGTGCTGTAAGGTTGCCCATTTCCACATGATCGCAGGCACCTTTTACTGCCCCGCATTTTGCATGACCCAACACCACTATTATTTTGGAGCCGGCCACTTTGCAGCCAAACTCCATGCTGCCCAGAATATCTTCATTGATGATATTGCCGGCAATACGAATACTAAACACATCTCCCAATCCCTGGTCAAAAATCAACTCTGCCGATGTTCGGGAATCTATGCAGCTTAATATAACTGCAAACGGATGTTGTCCGTCTGATGTTTCATTTGCCTGTTGCAACAGGTTACGGTTTGTTTTCAGGTTATTTACAAACCTGTCATTTCCTTTCTTTAAAATATCCAGGGCTATTGCTGGTGTAATTGCTGCCTGCATTTCTTTAGTTAATGTTTTCATTTTAGTGTTTTTATTTTTGTTTAATTAATTATAAATAAGCCGGTTCAATAAAATTTATTTTTTCAACAGTGATATTTTTTGTTTTTGCATTCACTTCATAATCTCTTATTAATTCAAGTACATCATGTGCAATTGCTTTTGATTTAGAACAATCAATAATCACTTTAGAGTTTGGGCGTATTTCTTCCAGCTCTTTTATAACACTGGCTTTGTTAAAAAATGAAACCTCTTCGGCTAAAACCAGGTGATGAACCTCATTCCCTTCCTCGGTTGTTATCGTTTCTTTCATGTAATGAGAGTTGCGGTAACTGTGACGCAAAGTGTAGAAAATGCCAAATAGAATACCTATTGTTATTCCTTTTAAAAGATCGGTTGCCAATATACCAGCAACGGTTGCCACAAAGGGTATAAACTGTTCCCACCCAAGTTTATACATGTTTACAAATAAAATTGGCTTGGCTAACTTATACCCTACCATTAATAAAATAGCAGCTAAGCTGGCAAGCGGAATCTTATTCAGCAAGCTGGCAATGGTTATTGCAGAGATCAATAAAAAGACACCATGCAGTATTGCAGAAAGTTTTGTTTTGCCACCAAAGTTTATGTTGGCAGAGCTGCGTACAATTACCTGTGTAATGGGTAAACCGCCAATAAACCCCGAAATAATATTGCCAAGACCCTGTGCCTTTAATTCCCTATTGGTTGGCGTAATTCTTTTGTCCGGATCCATTTTATCTGTTGCTTCTACACACAGCAATGTTTCCAGGCTTGCAACAATGGCCAATACAATTGCAATTTTCCATACTTCAACATTTGTTATTGCCGAAAAATCAGGAAAAGTAAACTGATTAAAAAACTCAGTTAAATTTTTTGCTACCGGTAACCTTACTACCTGGTCATCTGCCAGGCTGAAATTTAAGGTGCCGGACTGAAACATATAATTCATTACAATACCCAATATCACTACAACTATCGGTCCCTGTATCAACTGAAATATTTTATGTTTTTTGGTTAATACGGTATCCCATAGTATGAGAAGGGCTAAAGAAATTACCGCAATCACTAATGCGCCGGGTGTAATAAAATCGAAAGCTTTTGTGATTTCGGAAAATGTATTTTGTCCGTCGGCCTGTAAAAAAGAGTCGTCGCCTTCCGCATCTTTATCCCAACCTAATGCGTGTGGAATTTGCTTTAAAATAATGAGTAACCCGATACCCGTAAGCATTCCCTTAATTACTGCAGATGGAAAGAAATAGGCGATAAAGCCTGCTCTTGCAAAACCCAGCGCAAGTTGAATTGCACCTGCTAACACAACCGAAAGTAAAAAAGCGGGCCAGGAGCCAAGCGTTGCTATTGACGTTAACACAATCACGGCTAATCCTGCCGCAGGGCCGCTAACACCAAGCGGAGAACCGCTGGCAATACCTACAACAATGCCACCCACTATACCTGCAATAATACCTGAAAATAATGGCGCACCAGATGCCAGGGCAATACCCAGGCACAAAGGAACGGCAACAAAAAATACAACAATGCTTGCAGGAAGATCCTGCCGCCAATTGGCGAATATTTTTTTATACATAATGATTTGAATTATGCCCAGAGTACATTAATTAATAACCGTAAACTTTACAGCATACAGCAATAGATAGTACAGGCAATAAGATTGATTAAATTTTGTAACAATAAGAATCAATTATCCTTTGTTATCGGGCGGAGGAGTTTCGATTGTATGGAATAGTGCCGGGAGATTAAGCATATTATGCTGATACCTGCTGCAGACTTTAGCCTGTAAAAAAACAGCAATAGCTGGAATAGAAATGAACTCTTTAAATTTTTCCTTGTTGTTGCTCTCTTCTTTCTCATCTGCAAGGTCTGTAATGGATATACCGGGAGTGTCTTTAATAAACTCTTTAACCGGTAAAATATAGATTGCGGTTGTCAACAACAGGAATATGGTAAAAAATATTTTCATTTGCTGATGCAAAGAAATAGCCTGCAGGGCATAAATACCAATAAAATTTGTCAGAAGATTGTAAAATTATTTTTTAGATATTCAATCCACCACAGGCACTGATAACCTGCCCGGTAATATAACTACCCATATCGCAGGCCAAAAACAAACATACGTTTGCAATATCTTCGGTGCTGGCAAAGCGGCCCAAAGGAATATCGGCTTTATATTTTTCGGCACCTTCGCCTTCTTTCAAATAGCTGGTCATATCGGTTTCAACAAAACCAGGCGCCACTGCATTACAACGGATATTGCGGCTGCCCAATTCTTTGGCTATACTTTTAGTAAAACCTATTATACCGGCTTTGCTGGCTGCATAACTGCTTTGGCCGGCATTGCCCATTTCGCCAATAACACTGCTCATGTTGATGATGCTGCCGCTTCTTGCTTTCATCATGGGCCTTATTACCTGCTTGGTCATATTGAAAACGCTTTTTAGGTTTACCTGCATCACATCGTCCCATTGCTCGGGCGTCATGCGCAACAATAAATTATCTTTTGAAATGCCGGCATTGTTTACACAAATATCAATGCTGCCAAATTCTTTCAACACATCATTTACAAAAGCCTCGCAGGCAGCAAAATCGCCGGCGTTACTTTGGTAAGCTTTTGCTTTAACACCCATGCCTGTTAATTTATCTTCCAGTGCTTTTGCTCTTTCTGCACTGCCGTCACTTACATAAGTAAATGCAACATTACAACCCTGTTCAGCAAATTTTATAGCAATACCT
>JANMWP010000292.1:0-2351 GCA_031394065.1 Chitinophagaceae bacterium | reverse complement strand
GGACGACGTTACGGTTCAGGGTAAATATGAATTGTTGGACGATGATAGGATAATAATCCTTACACGACAAGCGGTAAACACCAGTACCCGGTATATTATTAAATCGTTAACTCCCGATGAACTCGTGCTTACGGGCAATGCTGAAAATACAAATGTGGTACTGCATTTTAAGCCACATTAATAAAGTGAAAATTAAATAGTTTCTTTGCAGATGGCCGATAACAACAAACTCATCATCATTACAGCACCATCAGGAGCCGGTAAAACATCCATTACCAGGTACCTGATGAAGGCTTTTCCAAAACTGGCTTTTTCCATTTCGGCAGCCACACGCAATCCGAGGGGTACAGAGCAAAACGGGGTAGATTATCATTTTATGAGTACCGATGATTTCAAAACAAAAATTCAGCACAACGAATTTGTAGAATGGGAAATGGTGTACGAAGGAAAATATTACGGTACATTAAAAGCAGAACTGGAGCGTATCTGGCAGCAAAATAAAATTCCGGTACTGGATATTGATGTAAAAGGTGCCATACATGTGCAGCAGCAATATCCCGAAACTTCGCTCAGTCTTTTTATTCAAACCCCGTCTGTTGAAGAGTTAAAGAAAAGACTGGAAAGCCGTGGAACCGAAACAGCCGAATCGCTGGCAGCAAGGATAAACAAAGCAGCTTATGAACTTTCATTTAAAGATCAGTTCAACAAACTCATCATCAATGATAATTTGCAGCGTGCCTGCGTTGAAACGGAAGGCATTGTAGCTGAGTTTATCAAACAATAAATTTGCATGCAAGGGTTGCCAACCTTAGCAGCAGTTTTTTTAACTCAAATACGCTTTTGAAAGGTTAACAACCCTTTGGTCGTCTGTTTAAAAACTCTTTCTTATTTTTATACCATGGATTGGATAGCTTTTATTGCCATTATCGCTTCTTTGCTGTTGATTGGGTTTTTTGCAGGTATAGAAATCGCTTTTATTTCTGCCAATAAATTATCGATAGAACTGAATCGCAAGCAGGGAACCAAAAGTGGAAAGGTGTGGGGATTTTATGCCGACAGGCCGGCCCGTTTTATTGGTACTACTTTGGTTGGCATTAACCTGGTTTTTGTGGTGTATGGATTACTGGTTGTTGATATGCTGTCTCCCATCTGGTTTTGGATAAAATCAAACTTACCGGCTTCGGCTAACAATTGGGTTGATTACATCAAACTTTTTGTTGAAACAATTCTATCAACTTTAATTGTTCTTTTTGTTGAGTTTTTATTCAAGGCATTTTTTAAAGCCCGCAACAGCAGCATCCTCAGTTCAAACTTCATCAGCAGCATTGTTCGGTTTTTTTACTGGATGTTTTCTTCCATCGGTATTTATTTTGTAAATGCTGCAGAATGGATTTTAAAATACATCCTCAATGTAAAGGTTAATAACAAAAAAGACATGTTCAGCAAGGTTGACCTGGAGCATTTTATTCAGCAAAGTAAAAGTCATGAAGAGGAAGACAGCAGTGAGTTAAACAAGGAATTATTTGAAAATGCCTTATCACTCAGCGAAACCCGATTACGGGAATGCCTGATACCACGTAAAGAAATTGAAGCGGTTAATATGAAGGCATCTATTGAAGAAGTAAAAGCAAAATTCATCAGTACACAATTAAGTAAACTGGTTGTTTACGATGAAAATATTGACAGCATTACCGGTTATATTCACCAGCTCGACCTGTTTAAGCACCCTGCAACAGTTAGTGAAATTATTTTACCCATACCCACAGTGCCCGAAAGTATGAGTGCCACCGACCTGATGAACAAATTCAGCAAAGAAAGAAAATCCATTGCCTGGGTTATTGATGAATTTGGCGGCACGGCAGGTATTGTTACCATGGAAGATCTGCTGGAAGAGATTTTTGGAGAAATTGAAGATGAATATGATACCGTAGAGTTTGTTGACAAACAATTAGCCAATAACGAATTTATTTTCAGCGGCAGAATGGAACTCGATCTCATTACTGAAAAATACAAGCTTGTTTTTCCGGATGATGAGGAAACCGAAACCTTGTCAGGATACATCATTAAAAACCATGAGCAGATTCCCAAATTAAAAGATCATATCATTATTGGTAACTACGAAATTGATATTTTAAATGTAAGCGATACCCGGATTGAAATGGTTAAGCTGAAAGTTTTAAAATTTTTACTTCATCTTCTCTTATTTTATTTACATGATCATAGCTATTAATACCAGGTTGAATAAAGAAACGCAGCCGGAAGGTTATGAAGATTTCATGTTTACAATACTGCATCAGCTCACCAAAAAAAATCCGCAACACCGGTTTCTCTTTATTTTCGATTCGCCTTAT
>JANMWP010000291.1:0-3277 GCA_031394065.1 Chitinophagaceae bacterium | reverse complement strand
TGTTTATTGTTTTGTGTTCTTCGAAATGCTAAGATTGTAATTAAATATCAGCATTAAAATAAAAAAAGGGTGACTGTAAATTTTTACAAAGATATTAAGCAATGCCGCAAGGGCAACAGAAATATTGGTATGTGCAGATTGATAACATGAGAACGCTAAGATATTACTTTTTAGTCATTTCCACATCAGCCATAATCGGGAAATGATCGCTCAGCTTCTTTTTAACCAGGTTAAACTGCAGCACATCCATTTTTTTATCAACAAAAATATTATCGATTCGCAAAACCGGCGATATGCCGCTGAAAGTACGCCCCAGTCCGCTTCCTTTTTCAACAAAAGCATTATTCAACCCCTTTCCAATAGTATAATAAGCATAGCTGTTGGGCACATCATTAAAATCGCCGGTAACAATAACGGGGTACGGGCTCTTGTCAATTTCGGCTCTTATCCGATCGGCCTGCACCTGTCTTTTTAAAAAACCTTTTTTAAACTTGGCAATAATGTTTTTTGATTCTTTAATAGCGGCATTCTCGTCTTCAACCGTAGGTTTATCAATATATTTTAAATTGGATTTGCTGAACCGTAATGACTGCAGGTGAATATTAAAAACCCGGATGGTATCTTCTCCCTTTACAATATCAACATACTGAAAAATAGAATTATAATCATTGGGGTAAAAACCAACCGTTTGTTTATTGATGATGGGATATTTTGAAAAAATAATGATTCCGAAATGGGCGTATCCCCAAAAATCTTCTTTGCTGTTGTATGAATAAAAGTAATTTTTAAAATTAAGTTTTTGTAAAAAAACATCCATATGACCATGATTTTTTACCGTACTGTCTTCGGCAACCATTTCCTGAAAGCAGGCAATATCGGGTTGGTATCCGTTAATCAATTCAAACATCTGTCTTTTAATGTCCGGGTGGTTTTTATCTTCCATTATATTAAATTGTGCCACGTTCCAGGTCATTATGCGTAAAGCATTTTCTTTTTTTGTGTTGCTGAATGAATGCGACAGGCGATATGGAATTATATTTTTGATTGGTATGTATGCCAGTAACAATGCGGCGGCTGAAATTAAAGCCCGGCGTGGCTTTATCAGCAACCAGAAAAAAATAAATGCAGCCAGTACCAGCAGAAAATAAAAAGAAGTGAGTGTTAAAAAACCGATGAACCAAAAATATTTTGGATTAAATAAATAACCATAGCTGCCCAATAAAAAAAGTACTGCCGCAATAACATTAACAGTTATAAAAAAGTGTTTTGTTGCTCTGCGGAAAAAGCTGGTAGACATGTTATAAAGATACTGCTAACTGTTATAAAAGAATGTGAAAGAAATTACACTAATCTTCGCTGGCTCTTTTTAAAATATCCTTTTCTTCTTTGGTAAGATGGTTGTAACCTTTCTGGCTTATCTTATCCAGAATTTCATCAACCCGTTGCTCGGTTACATTTGATGTTTTATTGTAGGGGCTTCTTGATCCTGTATTATAAAAAACTCTTTCTTTTACACTGTTGTTCTGCTTTTTTTTATTGGGATTAAACAGGTTTATAAACCAACTGTAAAAATTATTCATCCACACACTTCCATCCATATTGTTCTTTAGCATTTTTACAAATAACAGTCCGGCAATTGCGCCGCCAATATGTGCAACCGGAAATGCCGCAGGTTTTGCTGCAACACCGGCAAGATCAACAGCTATATAAATAAGGGTAAGTACCCAGATTGGAATGCCTCCCCGTATATCTTTGAAAAAACGATAGTTGGGTGAAATTAAAGTTGCGGCAGTTGCTACAGCCATTACAGATGCATTGGCTCCTACTAAACCCATTGAATCAACAATTGCCCTGCTGGAAGGAAGGAGATAAGTTGTTGCTATAAAAAAAACGGCCCCGGCAAAGCCTCCGTACAAATAAACCGGAATAAGTTTTTTGTTGCCTGTTAAATTTTGCAGAACAGCGCCAAATACTGATAACCACAACATATTGCTAAGCGCCCTGAACAATTCAACATCGGTAAACATAAAGCTTACAATAGTCCAGGGTCTTTGGCTTAAAGTAACCAGGCCTGCAGGCATTTGAAACCAGTTTACAACCTGCGAATAAAAAACCGCATCGGAATGATCATTGACTGAGATGGCCACTTTTATTGTTTGCAGTACCAGAAAGAAAATAACATTGATTACAAAAAGCCACATCAGCGCATTATCGGGCTGGCCCAATGTAAAGCGTTTCTTTTTTATTTTGTAGTCAATATGCCGGTCTGATTCACCCATAAATTTTATTGTTATACCTGTAAAATTACAAACAGTTATAACACCTGTTTGTTACAATTAATAAAAGGTCTTTTTATTGGTTTTGTTCCAGATCAGTACCAAAATAAAACCCATAACCAATCCTCCCAAATGAGCAAAGTGTGCAATATTGCTGCCTGAAGGATAAACACCACCAAACAGATCAAATGCGGCCATAATGGCCACTGCATATTTTGCTTTTATTGGAACCGGAATTGGAAATATGATTAATTCGGTATTGGGAAATAGATAAGCAAATGCTGCAAACAATCCCATGATGGCACCCGACGCTCCAACTGCCGGTACATTTTGTAACAACAAATGGGCAACTCCTGCCGCCAGGCCACAAGCCATATAAAAAATCAGGAACCGCTTTGGCCCCCATGACCTTTCAAGCATTGTACCAAACATCCACAAAACAAACATGTTAAAAAATAAATGAAAAAAACCACCATGTGCAAACATGTGCGTTACCAACTGGTATGGTTCAAATTCAGGTGAGTTATATGGGAAGAGTGCAATCTTTCTGCTTATTAATTCACCCGGTCCGTCAAACATAAACTGAATAAAATATACCAGCGCATTAATGATAATCAAATTCAACACAACCGGTGTTGTGCGCTGAAACCTGTTTCCATAATTATTAAAAGCCATTGTACAAATTTAGTTGTTTAATCCTTATTTAAGTTTAAGCAAAACCACACATTCAATATGGTGTGTATGCGGAAACATATCTACGGGCTGAATTTTTTCAATTGAATATTTCTCGTCCAATAAACCCAGGTCACGTGCCTGTGTTGCCGTATTGCAGCTTACATAAACAATTTTGGGTGCTGCTATTTCCAACAATTTTAAAACTAATTTTTCATGCATGCCGGCACGTGGCGGATCGGTTATGATCACATCTGGCCTTCCATGCACCCCAAAAAATTCATCATTGCATATTTTAATTACATCGCCGCAGAAAAATTCGGCATGGT
>JANMWP010000235.1:0-4462 GCA_031394065.1 Chitinophagaceae bacterium | reverse complement strand
CCAACAACGCCTTTTGCACTTAACCATTTTTCATCAATGATCTGTTGCAATAATTTTTTAGCGTCGTTGTAAAGTTTGGTTGCTTCTACGCCAATAACAGGGTCGGTAAGTATGGCCGGAAACTTTCCATGCATTTCCCAGGCAATGAAGAATGGTTGCCAGTCTATATATTCAGCAATCTCTGCCAGCGGATAATTGTCTAATATTTTTGTACCGGTAAATGAGGGCGCAACTGGTTTGTAATTTGCCCAGTCAATTACAGCGCCGTTTTTTTGCGCCTCTTGAAATTTTAAATATTGTTTGGTAGATTTTTTATTACCAAAATCTACCACCAGTTTATCGTATTCTGTCTTCAGGTTTTGTAAAAATGCAGGCTTCTGTTCTTTGCTTAATAAACTGCCGGCAACTGTTACGCTGCGGCTGGCATCCAGCACATGCACAACACCTTCATCATATTGCGGTGCAATTTTTACAGCCGTATGCATCCGGGATGTAGTTGCGCCGCCTATCATTAAAGGCAATGTGATGCCACGGCGTTTCATTTCATGTGCTACGTGTACCATCTCATCAAGCGATGGTGTAATTAATCCGCTCAGGCCAATGATGTCAACCTTTTCTTTTATTGCGGTTTCTAAAATTTTATCGGTAGCAACCATCACGCCCAAATCAATAATATCGTAGCCATTACAACCAAGTACAACGCCTACAATGTTTTTACCAATATCGTGTACATCACCTTTTACGGTAGCCAATAATATTTTTGCAGCACCGGCAGTTTCTTCATTTACGGTTCCGGCTGCTATGTGTGCATTTTTTCTGTCTTCTTTTTCCTGTTCGATGTAGGGCGTTAAAACGGCAACCGCCTTTTTCATCACCCGGGCGCTTTTTACAACCTGTGGTAAAAACATTTTACCGCTGCCGAATAAATCACCAACGATGTTCATGCCATCCATCAACGGGCCTTCAATTACATCCAAAGGCTTTGGATATTTCTGACGGGCTTCTTCGGTATCTGCATCAATATAATCTGTTATGCCGTTTACCAGGGCATGCGACAATCGTTTTTCAACAGCTTCTTTTCTCCAGCTTTCGTCTTTAATTATTTCTTTGCCCTTTGCTTTAACCGTTTCGGCAAACACGATCATTTTTTCTGTGGTCTCGTTGTTGTCGTTATTTCTGTTTAGAACAACATCTTCGCAAAGGGCTTTTAAAGTTGGTTCTATCTCATCGTAAACTGCCAACTGGCCAGCGTTTACAATGCCCATATCCATACCGGCTTTAATGGCATGAAAAAGAAATACGCTGTGTATGGCTTCCCGTACATGTTCATTGCCGCGGAAAGAAAAAGAAACATTGCTAACACCGCCACTCACTTTGGTAAGGGGCATAATCTGTTTTATTTCACGGGTAGCTTCAATAAAATCAACTGCGTAATTATTATGCTCTTCTATACCAGTTGCAATGGCAAAAATGTTAGGGTCGAAGATGATATCCTGCGCTGCATAACCAACCTGCTCTGTTAATATTTTATAAGCCCTCTGGCAGATTTCTACTTTGCGTTTTTTTGTATCTGCCTGTCCCACTTCATCAAAAGCCATTACAATTACCGATGCACCATAACTTTTACAAATGAAAGCCTGCTCAATAAATTTGGCTTCACCTTCTTTCATCGAGATGGAATTAACAATACATTTTCCCTGCACACATTTTAAACCAGCTTCAATAATTTCAAATTTTGAAGAGTCTATCATGATGGGAATCTTCGCAATATCTGGCTCTGCCTGTACCAGGTTCAGAAATGTTGTCATCGCCTGCACACCATCAAGCAGTGCATCATCCATGTTTACATCAATTACCTGTGCGCCGTTCTCTACCTGTTGGCGGGCAACAGCCAATGCAGCTTCATATTTATCTTCACGTATAAGGCGTGCAAACATTTTACTGCCGGTAACATTGGTTCGTTCACCAACATTAATAAAATTTGTTTCGGGCCGAACGATCAATGGCTCCAGGCCGCTTAATCTTAAATATGGTTTTATGGTACTCATTATTTTTTATTTGGGTAAGGAAAGCCAATTGCTTTTCTTGGTTTATTTTCCTGTACCAATAGTTTTTTAAGATATTCAAATACTATTTTTATTTCTTCATCATGCTTTACCAGATGTTGCTCTATTTTTTCTATTTTGTTCCAAAGGTCTTTATTGTCGTAAAGCAATTGTTTCATTTTTGTAAACACCCGTATTATCTGAATATTTACATCTACGGCTGTATCAGAATTAAGGACTGAAGAAAGCATGGCTACACCTTGTTCGGTAAAAGCATAGGGTAAAAACCTTGTTCCTCCCCGCCCTTTTTTTGATATCACAATTTGTGATATCAAAAAATCCCATTCTTCTTCAGTTAATTGAAACATAAAATCAGCAGGAAAACGTTGAAGTTTACGTTTAACAGCCTGATTTAATGTCCTAACTTCTACGCCATACATTTCGGCTAAATCCCTATCCAGCATAACTTTTAATCCACGTATAACATGGACTTTCTCGATAATTATATTTTCTGCAATTTGAGTTTGGGCTTGTTTTGTTTTAGCCATATACTAATGATTGTTTGAAGTCACAAATTGTGACTTCAAATTAAAGTGCTTCCTCCAGCACCGGTAATTCTCTTGGTTTAAACTTACTTACTTCTTCGGCAATATGTTTTATATGATCCGGTGTTGTGCCGCAGCAGCCACCAACAATATTTACAAAACCTTCTTTGGCCCATTCCTCAATAATATGTGCAGTTTCATGCGGTTGCTCATCATACTCACCAAAAGCATTGGGCAGGCCCGCATTGGGATATGCCGATGTATAGCAGCCTGCAATCTGGCTAAGCTCTTGAATATGCGGTCGCATTTCCGAAGCACCCAATGCACAATTCAATCCCACACTTAATGGATTTGCATGCATAATGGAAACATAAAAAGCTTCCAGTGTTTGTCCGCTTAATGTGCGGCCACTGGCATCTGTAATGGTTCCCGAAATCATGATTGGTAATTCGGCAATTCCTGCTGCCCGGAAATAATTTTTTGTGGCATAGATAGCCGCCTTTGCATTCAGCGTATCAAAAATGGTTTCAATCAGTATGATATCAACACCACCATCAACCAAACCTTTTATCTGTTCGGTATATGCTTCTGCAACGGTATCAAAAGTTACGGCTCTAAAGCCCGGGTTATTTACATCGGGCGAAAGCGACAATGTTTTATTTAAAGGGCCAATAGCACCGGCAACAAAACGTGGCTTATCCGGATTTTTTGCCGTGTATGTATCTGCAGCATTACGGGCACATTTTGCCGAAGCCACATTTAATTCATAAGCCAGCGCTTGCATATCGTAATCGGCCTGGGCAATAGAAGTGCTGCTGAAGGTATTGGTTTCAATAATATCCGCACCGGCTTTCAAATATTGCTTATGAATTTCTTCGATGATTTGTGGCTGGGTAATACTCAGCAGGTCATTATTACCTTTAACATCCGTATGCCAGTCTTTAAATCGTTCGCCACGGTAATCTTTTTCCTCCAGTTTATAGCGCTGTATCATGGTGCCCATGGCGCCATCAATGATGAGGATGCGGTCTTTTAAACAGTTTTGTAATGTTTTCATTCGCTTTACTTAAAGATGAATAAATAATTAACAGTTGAAGTGAGATTCTTCTTTTCTTTTACTAAAAGAAAAGAAGAACAGAACAAGTTCACAACAATGATGACCATAGTTATGCGGCTGACTACAAAATAATTACTATAAACTTATAAACGAGAATCAATCTGAGAGAAGTAATGCAGAATTGCTTTCGTTTATTAGTTCGTTTTTTTACAGGCTGAACAATAAACAAATCCACCTGGTTGATGATGCAAATTTAGAATAACAAAGCCGAAACACAAAATATGGCAGCTGTTTTATGGGTTTGGGGGCAATGTGGCTTAATTAACGAAGCTTAATGGGATAAAATAAAAAAACCCCGGGGGGTATCGGGGTTTGTAATGACTTTGGATTTCTTTGGTAATGCGTTGGTCTTTTGTTGGATTTGGATATTTAACCTTTTTGGTTTTCTTTTTGGATATTGGATTAATTTGATAATGTAAAAGTACTGTGGCCATTGTTTAAATAAAAGTAAAAGGCTTTCAATGGTTCATTTTAGTTACCGAACCGGTATTTTATGAATCTGAACCGGAAAGCAGGAATTCGCCTTGTGGCGAATTCGCTAAGGAACACGCCGCAAGGCGTGTTCCTACAAAAACAAAACCACGATACTTCGGGGATTTGAAAGAACTTTTTGTTCAGTTGTAAAGTCTGGTTTTGTCTGTATTTGGATTGTAGGATACTTAACCTTTGGTTTTCTTAGTGAATTGGATCTTGTCTTTTAATTGGATATTGGTGTTGGTTTCTAAAGTAAAAGTACTTCGGCATTTGTTGGTAAA
>JANMWP010000320.1:0-1961 GCA_031394065.1 Chitinophagaceae bacterium | reverse complement strand
GTATCACATCGCATCAAAACTTCAATCGACAGCTTGGGGATTATATCCATAAAAGAAGATGTGCGTAATATTGAGAACAATACAGCAGAACTCTATGCTGCCGGAAAACTGGGAAGCCTTGTATCTAAAATCGATAATGTGATTAATGAAGTTGTAATTGATCTAAAAAAAAGGAAATAAAAAATATCCGAATTATGAAACACGAAACAACCGCATTTGCTCATGCAGCCGAATTATTAAAATAACTAAATTTTAAAATTGTCACTGAAGACCTTTAACGTCCCTGGGGCGGCTTTTATGTAATTGATGAAGCACATGCAGACAATTTTGCCAGGCAATTTTTTCCTGAAGAGGATTTTGAAAACTGAAAATATCTGAAAAACTTAGCCCCAAAATTTTAATGGTGGCACCAAACAAAAGATTAAGCTGGCAGTACCATCACTGCCGTGCTGAAATATGGAGATGTATCGGTGGTGAGGTTGTTGTAGCTACCAGTATTAGTGATGATGAAAAAGAGCACATATTTTAAAAGTTGGAGACAAAATAAAGCTTCAACAGTGAGAACGGCACCGCTTGATAGGTATAGAAGGCTGGGGAATTGTAGCAGAGATCTGGCAGCATACAAATGCTGAAGACCCGTCAGATAAAGATGATATTGTAAGACTGCAGGATGATTTTGGGAGGTAATTTGGTTTGCTTGAGGCAATATTTTTCCTTTTATCCAAACTTAATTAGTTTTACGTACGTTTAATTAAATGTTAAACAAGGTTCATGTTTGCTTAGAAATAATAATCTTGCAGTCTTAACCCATACAAATCATGAAAAGAAAAATACTTTTTTCTAGCCTGTTCCTGGTTACTGTAGTATTGATATTTGCCTTTGTACCAAGATCAAATAGCAGCATTACAACCAAAGAAAGTAATTTTAACGGCGATAAAGGCATTCAATTCGTTGAACCAAACCTGGCAAAAGCTATCGAGCAGGCAAAAAAGCAAAAGAAGCTGATCTTTATAGATGCCTACACAACCTGGTGCGGCCCCTGCAGAATGTTAAAGCAAAATACTTTTACCGATAAGGCTGTTGGTGATTTCTTCAATAAAAACTTCATTAATATAGCACTTGATATGGAGAATGGAGACGGGATTGCCTTTGGAGAAAAATACCAAATAGCGGCCTACCCAACATTGCTGATCATTAATGCCGACCAAACATCTACTTCGGTTACGGAAGGTTATATGCCTCCGGCTCAATTGCTTGAGTTTGGTAAATCGGTACTTGCTCAACAGCGAAAATAATTTACTCAATTCTTAATAAGTTTTACAGGCAGCAGCTGTTTCAGTATGCTGCTTTTTATTTTTGCTAACTTTAACGGTGTACAGGTTCTTCTTCTAAAAACATATTTACAGTGATGAATAATTCTCCTCTATATACCAATGACCTTATCAATGAAAGCAGCCCGTATTTGCTGCAACACGCCCACAACCCCGTAAACTGGTATCCCTGGGGCGATGCTGCACTGCAAAAAGCAAGCGCCGAAAATAAAATGCTCATCATCAGTATTGGTTATGCCGCCTGCCACTGGTGCCATGTAATGGAGCATGAAAGTTTTGAAGATGCAGATGTGGCAAAGGTTATGAATGAACATTTTATCTGCATAAAAGTAGACCGGGAAGAAAGGCCCGATGTGGACCAAGTGTATATGACCGCCGCACAACTGATAACCGGCAGTGGTGGCTGGCCGCTGAATGCACTGGCTTTGTCAGATGGCAGGCCGTATTATGCCGGCACTTACTTCCCCAAAAATAACTGGATACAATTGCTGGAATATTTTATTGACCTGCAAAAGAAAAATCCTGAATCGCTGGAGAAAAGTGCAGCACAGGTTACCAACGGTATTCATGCTTCAGAAAATGTAAGCTTTAAAGAAACCGGAAAAATATTCAGCATTGCCGATCTGGATA
>JANMWP010000184.1:0-3180 GCA_031394065.1 Chitinophagaceae bacterium | reverse complement strand
GAGGCACAAACAAAACCTTTCCACCCATCCAGGAAACCCAGCTTAAAAAAATAGTTCTGCAAAAAAGCAAACAACGGCGATAAATAGATCTTTACAACAGATGCATGTTTTCCCTGTTTAAGATATTTATCTGCAGAGAGCGAAGCATACTCCATCATCTTACGGGCATAGTCAATACTGTTTTTTACCGTGTAATGTTGTATAAACCCATCTAAGGTGCGGATGCAGAGCCAGGGTTGTAAAAAAAGTTTTTCATGTACTATCTCCTGGTCAAGGCACACTTTTTTACGGTTTGCCATCCTGATGTGTGAATCATAACCCCATTCGCCATATTTGATCTCCGTGGAGCCATAAAAATTTTTATAGCGCATATTGTAAACCAGGTGTTCTTTAGCAAGATCAATATTTACTATAGCAACTCTTAATGCTTCATCCAGCACTTCATCTGTGTCAATCATCAGTATCCAGTCGTATTTTGCCAGTTGTGATGCTTTATACCTGTTTTTGCCATAACCTTCCCATTCACCATAAGCTATCCTGGCACCGTATGAGTTTGCAATCTTAACCGAATTATCAGAACTTCCGGAGTCGTACAACAGAATTTCTTTGCCAATTCCCTGCACGCTTTCTAATGTTTCTGCAATATGGGCTGAGCCATTTTTACAGATAATTACTACAGATATGTCCATAAAATTTGTTTTAGAATGATTAATTAACAACCGGTATTTGCATAGCAATATCAATAAAATATTTACTCAGATTAAAAACAGCCACTCAGAAATTTATAAACTCACTTACCTTATGTTTATTCTCCATAAAAAATTTGCGACGCCCATTGATTGGAAAAGACAAGGATAATTTTTTATTGGCCAATAGGCCGATAACTACTGCAGTTGTGGCTCCGGCGCCGCCAACTATCAAAGCAGTATTTCTGCGTTTCCTGTTGGCAGATGTAGAGCCTTCAATAGCTGTATAAATTAGCTCCCAAAAACTGGTTTTGCCGTTGTTGTCAACATCTCCGTGGTTTTTTGTAAGGCCGGCAGTTAATGTAAACCCCAAAACAGAAGCCAATGCAGCGCCCAATATGGTAGTACCGGTTTTGTTTTTTACATCCAGTTTACTGATAGAACTTGTCGGAATGGTCATTGTGCTGTTGGGCAGGTATGTTTTAGTTGCACTGATAATAACTGCAGAATCGGAATAGGAAACCAGGTAACCTTTTACGGTCCCTGAGTCAGAAATAATTTTTGCTTTATATGGCAACTTGGTATTTGGTGTGTATTGACAAAAACAGAGCATTGGAAAGCACCCAATGACTAACAAGATTTTTAGTTTCATTTTATTTTTTTTTCAATATTAATAATACACCGTAATTGAAAAGATCAGTTACCGATGGGTATTTTAACTGTGATGCCAACAATTTCCTTACTTACATTTGAAGGCACGCCAAAGCCTGTTTTCTGGCTGGAAACCATTAAATTGGCTTTGCGTTTATTAACTGAGGATAATATCGTAAAGGGAATACTGGTGAGCATAGCGGCTATACCAACAACTATAACTGTTGTTGCTGTATTAGCCTTGCTCTCAGTTGCCGCATCGTTTCCAAATATCAGATCATAATTTTTGGGATACATTAAAGCCCCAATACCGGCTATTATAAACCCGCCTCCCAGTAAGGAAAATGAGGCAATTTTATTGTTGCGCCTTTTTTTCATATAGTATGCATAATCTTTTACAACAATGGTACTGTCGCCGGGCGTATAAATTGTGGTTGCAGAGGTTGTTTTATTTGGGTAATTTATTTTGCTGATAAAAGCAGCTTGGTAACCGGCATCAGCCAATAAATTATTTTGGGCTTTTGTGTTAAGATGGATTACTACAGTCAATGTTAATAGAAGGATGATCTTTTTCATAATGTTTTTTTTAGTTTGTTAAATAATTAGTACAGGAAGAATTTTTTTTTGCTTTATTGATGACTGAAAAATTATTTTCCAATGGGTATGGTCATAGTAATACCGGTAATATCCTTACTCACATTTGGCGGCAAACCAAAACCTGTTTTTTGGTTGCTGAGCATAAGTTTAGCTTTATGTTTGTTTGCACCCGCAATGATCATAACCGGAACACTTATTATCACTAAAACTGCTCCCACAGCTGCGATGATACCACCGGTTGCAGCCTGGTCAAAGCTGGCGTTTTGGTTAGTGCCAATTAGCAGACCAATGCCTGCCAGCCCTACACCTGTGCCAAGCAGTATCCAACCGGTGGTCCGCTGGCCTTTACTTTTCTGTATGTAATAGTTATAATCTTTGTCCGGGCCATTATTGCCGGATGAATACGTGTTTTTTGAGAATGTATTATCCTTAACAGTTGTTGTGAAATAAGTAACTGTTGTGAATTGATTTTCCTGCTGGGCATTTGTCTCTAAATGTATAGAGATTAAAAAGGCCAGTATTAAAATGATCTTTTTCATGATTTTTGTTATTTAATTGATAAAAGATTATCAGTGTGATATAAACTTCATTTCTGTAAAAAAATACAAGATGCTTACCTGGTAAAATTTACTGTTGATTCACTGTAGTCTCCGGCAGTAAATATTTCCTTTCTGTAAATTTTCAGGTTCGTTTCTGTCAAAGTCTGAATGTCAAATGCGTTTGAAAAAGTATCTATATACATTTTTGTTGCACTGATTAATCCAAAGGCAGAGGTGTCATAATTATTATTTACAAATGAGTAAACTTTACCATCATTCCTGAAATCGGCATAATCTGCAGCAGTACCGGTGTAAGTAGAAGTATGCGATGTGCCTGAATAAAAATCATTGAAGACAGATGACTGTAATTTCCATTTACCTGAAATTTTTTCCTGAGTGGATTTGGGTATGGGTGTTGTGCTTCCCTTTTTACAGGAAACCCAGGGCAGTATGGCGGCAGTTAAAAATAAAGCGGCCAGTGTTGTTTTAATTGATTTCATAATTTATAAGTTTTAATTTTATGCCTACTCTTATTAAGGTTTTCGGCTGCCCCTTCAAATAAATGGGTTAACAAAAAATATCTTTCATTAAATTTTTGATAAACCGGAAGTAATTATCTTTTTAAATTTGTAGTCGATTCATATTAATCCGGCCCGGTTACATCCTTCTTGTACAATTGCAGATCAGTATCTGTAAGTAATTTCAGG
>JANMWP010000152.1:0-3298 GCA_031394065.1 Chitinophagaceae bacterium | reverse complement strand
GGCCAGCCGCTGTTTCATACCAAGCGAAAAAGTATTGAACTTAGAATCTTTACGCTCATAAAGATTTACCATTTTTAATACTTTTTCAATATCAGCTTCTCCCCTTCCTTTTATCCTGGCAGCTATCAGTAAATTTTTTTCTGCCGTGAGGTAGTGATAAAAATTAGGTGTTTCTAAAAGTGTTCCTATTTTTTTTCTTACATCATTGGGGGCCATTGTTTCTCCAACCCAGGTATAAGTTCCACCCGAAGCTTTGATTACATCCATTACAATGCCCAGCAAGGTTGTTTTTCCGCTTCCGTTTGGTCCTAAAATTCCAAAAACTGTTTTGGGAGGTACAGAAAAACTAACATTATCAAGTGCTTTGACTGATTTGTAATTTTTTGTAAGATTATTGATACTGAGTATTGCCATAGATCAAAATATAAATGGCAATGAAGATAATTGAATTTCGTTAATCGGGTTCAGGCAAATATTTTTCGTGCCAAATTGAAGTAAAATCACCAATAACAGCAAACTCGGTTTTTTTAAATTGAAGCTTATTCAGCTGCAGATTATCAATATCTTTTTGCAGCACTTTGCGGGTGAAGGGATTGAGTGTTCCTCCTTTTTCTCCGGCAGCAGCTTGGGGTAATATTGAAAATGCGGATCAACCAAAGTGCCTCTTGGGAACATAATGCCGGGAGTACCTTTTCCACGTATATCCAGATCATGCGGATGATCTAACCCGATTGTATGGCCAAATTCGTGCGCTGCCGTAGTGGAATTATTAAGCAGATTTTCGATCTTAAAATACCCGGTATTGGAATTTATTCTATCAACAAATGAAATATTGCCAAAGGCAAATTCTTCAATGCGAAAATAATTATTGCGGGGATTGGTATTTTCAAAAACCATTTCGGGTGCCAGGTTTTTGTTATAGCTGCCTTTGATATTAAATCTTACATCGCAGTTTTTTTTAGAAAACCAACCGGTGCTGATCAGTACTTTGCCTTCAGCAGCATTCCAGAAATATTCAATATCCTTTGCAATCTGTAAACTTAATTCCTCATTGGCTGCATCGCCATAAATATTAATTACGGCATGAATGATGAGTAAATTGTTACTTAGCTGAAGCTCGGCTTCGCCCATTTTATTGAGTTATAAATTACAACTGTTAATTTCTCAACGGCTTACCGGTCTTTAAAATCGACTGAATCCTTTCCAGCGTTTTCTTTTCGCCTGTTAAACTTAAAAAAACTTCTCTTTCCAGGTCGAGTAAATATTGTTCACTTACCAAAGTTGGTTCGCTTAAATCGCCGCCACACATTACATAAGCCAGTTTTTTACCAACAGTCACATCATGATCAGTTGCGTATTTACCACGCCACATGCCATTGATACCGGCATGCATGGCACCCAGCATAGAACGGCCCAATACTTTTATATCTGTACGCTGCACCGGCATTACATAACCATCATCATACAATTCAATAACAGCCTGTTTGGCTTCTGCAATTCTTCTTCCCTGGTTTAAACATACTATGTCATTTCCTTTTCTGTAAATGCCCAACTCGTAACCCTCATGTGCCGATGTAGCAACCTTTGCAGTTGCAATGGTTAAGAAACGGTTTTGTAAAGGAATGGTTTCAGGTTCGCCGCTGTGTACTTCATCGGCAGCACGTAAAACAAATTCTTTGGTACCGCCACCACCGGGGATAACACCAATACCAACCTCTACCAATCCTGTATATGTTTCGGCAGCAGCAATAACTTTATCGGCATGCAAGCTCATTTCGCAGGCACCACCCAATGCAAGTCCGTGGGGTGCTACCACAACCGGTATACCTGAGTAACGCACCCTCATCATTGTATTTTGAAACTGGCGGATGGCCATATCAATTTCATCATAATCCTGCTCAATAGCCATCATAAAAATCATAGCCACATTGGCACCGGCACTAAAGTTGGCTCCTTCATTTGCAATAACCAATCCTTTGTATTTATCTTCTGCCAGTGCAATGGAACGTTGAATACCTTCCAGCACTTCGCCTCCAATGCTGCCCATTTTAGTATACCACTCCAATCCCAAAACATCATTACCCAAATGGTAGGTGCGGCATGCAGAATTTTTCCAGACGGTTTCGTTTTCAAAATTCTTCATTACAATAAATGCATCGGCGCCTGGCATGGTTTTATAAGCTTTGCTGCTTACGTCATAACACAACCGTTTTCCGTTCTCCACTTTATAAAAAGATATTGCACCGCTTGCAATCATTTCATCAACCCAGGGCGCAATTTTATGACCGGCGGCTTTCATTGCTTCAGCAGTTTTTGCAACACCTAACACATCCCAGCTTTCAAAAGCGCCAATCTCCCACCCAAAGCCAGCCATCATACCGTCATCAACACGATATAACTCATCACTGATCTCAGGAATGCGGTGAGAAATATAAGAGAAGAGGTTGTAATGAAACTGGCGGTAAAATTCACCGGCCTTATCTGTACCGGCACACAAAGCTTTTATCCTTGTTTTTAAATCTTCAATAGGTTTAGCTGCTTCTAAAGTTGCAAATTTTGGTTTTTGTCTTACGCCATATTCCATGGTTTGCAAATTCAATGTAAGAATTTCTTTTTCTCCCGAATCTGATTTGGTTTTCTTGAAAAAGCCCTGTCCGGTTTTATCGCCCAGCCAGTTATTCTCTACCATTTTATTTAACCAGGCAGGAATGGTAAACACTTCCCTGGCTTCATCATCGGGGCAATTATAGGCAACACCTTTTGCAACCTTTACAAGTGTATCAATGCCCACCACATCTGCAGTGCGGAATGTTGCAGATTTTGGACGGCCAATGATCGGCCCTGTCAATGCATCAATTTCATCAATCGACAATCCTAATTTTTCCATGGCATTCATAATGGCCATCATACCAAAAACGCCAACACGGTTGGCTATAAAAGCGGGTGTGTCTTTACACAAAACGGTTGTTTTACCCAGAGTAAGATCACCGTAGTTCATTAAAAAATCAACCACTTCCGGGTCGGTATGCGGCGTTGGAATAATTTCGAGCAGGCGTAAATATCTTGGAGGATTAAAAAAATGTGTACCGCAAAAATGTTTTTTAAAATCATCGCTCCGCCCTTCCGTCATCATGTGTATGGGTATACCCGATGTATTGGATGTGATCAATGTCCCAGGTTTGCGGTATTTTTCTACATCGGTAAAAACCAGTTGTTTAATATCCAGTCTTTCCACCACCACTTCAATCACCCAGTCGCAGTCGGCAATATCTTTCATATTGTCGGTAAAGTTTCCTGT
>JANMWP010000140.1:0-3870 GCA_031394065.1 Chitinophagaceae bacterium | reverse complement strand
CGGTAAATTTTTTCCGTACGTCAATTTCTTTTAGCCTGTTTTTCTTTCATTACAATTCCTATTGCGTAATCTGGGTTAAAATGCCATTAATATCCGTAACTTTATTTCAATTTACTTAAATGAATATTTCAATTTATTTTGAAGAGGCAGCTCAGGTTTCAGTAGCATTTATCATTGGTGCCATCATTGGCCTGGAAAGAGAGTTTCGGAGCAAGCCTGCGGGTTTCCGCACCATGATATTGATTTGCGTTGGCTCTTGCTTATACACTATCTTATCAAAAGAAATTGGTGGCAGCACAGACCGCATTGCCAGTAATATTGTAACCGGTATTGGTTTTATTGGTGCCGGTGTTATTTTTAAAGAAGGTATTACCGTTAATGGTTTAACAACGGCTGCACTTATATGGGTAACAGCAGCATTGGGCATGGCTATTGGCTATCACAATTATCCATTGACCATAGTGGTATCGGCTATGGTTGTAATTGCATTGTTTGTTTTAGAGCCGGTGCAGCGCTTTATTAACCGGTTTCACAAGGTTAAAGATTATAAAGTACGAACCGTTGAGCTGGGTAAAAACTTCAAATCGGAGCTTGAAGATTTTTTCAGGTCGCATGAGCTGTCGTACCGGTGCATGAAATCGGCAAAAGATAATAATGATGCCATTTATATTTACCGCATCAGCTCTCCCGACAGGAATTATGACCTTGTAAATCAATTTTTATTAAACCATAAAGAAGTAAAAAGTTTTGATGTTTAATATTATTATGCATTACCCTTTTTATAGTCACTTAAATTTATAAAGATGTCTTCTATATTATTTGAAATAAAAAATTCGGTTGCATACATTACTTTAAACCGCCCCGATAAATTCAATTCCTTTAACCGGGAAATGGCATTGCTGATGCAGGCAAAACTTGACGAAGCGGCATCTTTACACGAAGTAAGGGCAGTATATATTACAGGCTCAGGTAAGGCTTTTTGCGCCGGGCAGGATATTTCGGAATTGGTTGGAGACAACAAAGTAGGAATCAGTCAAATTCTTTCGGAGCATTATAATCCCATTGTAAAAAGAATACGAAACATGCCAAAGCCTGTGGTAGCAGCAGTTAACGGCGTTGCTGCCGGTGCCGGTGCAAACATTGCATTGTGTTGCGATGTGGTGGTGGCAACAGCATCTGCATCATTTATACAGGCTTTTAGTAAAATAGGTTTAATACCCGATAGCGGTGGTACATTTACTTTGCCCCGTTTAATTGGCTGGCAAAAAGCAAGTGCCTTAATGATGACTGGCGATAAAGTATCGGCAGCCGATGCAGAAAAAATGGGGATGATCTATAAAGTGTTTGCAGATGAAACTTTTGAAGAAGAGAGCAAAAAGATTGCACAAACATTGGCGCAAATGCCAACAAAAGGTTTAGCTTATACCAAACATATCCTAAATCAATCTTTTGTAAGCACCTGGGAAGAACAACTTTCGCTTGAAGATAAATACCAGCAGAAGGCAGCAGCCACAGAAGATTATGCCGAGGGAATAAATTCGTTTTTGGAAAAGAGAGCACCGCAGTTTAAAGGGAAGTAAAAACAATATTAAATAATTATGAACACAACTCCCAATCAAGTAGTAGACCACATGATGCAGCACGACCTCTTTTCTCAGTGGCTTGGCATTGAAGTTATTGATGTAAAAGAAGGCTACAGCAAAATAAAAATGACGGTACGTAAAGAAATGATAAATGGCTTTGGCATTGTGCATGGTGGTATTGCATTTTCATTATCCGACAGTGCATTTGCTTTTGCCTGCAATAACCGTAATAATTTATCTGTTGCACTAGATACATCCATCAACTTTACAAAGCCCGTAGATGTGGGTGATGTTTTAACTGCCGAAGCAAAAGAACTGCACAATGGAAAATCTACCGGGCTGTATCACATCACTGTTACAAATCAAAGAGATCACATTGTAGCACTCTTTAAAGGCACCTGTTTTCGTACTAACAAAACATTGATACCCCCAACCTCTAAAGGGGAGTAAAACACAATTATGATTTATTCATTCAACAACTTTATACCTGTTATTCACGAATCATCATTCATTCATCCACAGGCTGCAGTTACCGGTAATGTAATTATTGGTAAAGATTGTTACATAGGCCCCGGTGCCGCCCTGCGTGGAGATTGGGGACAAATTATTATTGAAGACGGTTGCAATGTGCAGGAAAATTGTACCATTCACATGTTTCCGGGTATTACGGTTATTTTAAAACAAGGTGCACATGTTGGCCATGGCGCAATTATACACGGCGCTTCTGTTGGTAAGAATTGTTTGATAGGAATGAATGCGGTGATTATGGATAATGCGATATTGGGTGATGAATGTATTGTTGGAGCTTTAAGTTTTATTAAAGCAGATGAAGTTTTTATAAGCAGAAGTTTAATTGTAGGTAATCCTGCAAAAAAAATAAAAGACGTAACCGATGAAATGGTCAACTGGAAAACTGAAGGAACCGAATTGTACAAGCTATTACCAAAAGCTATGTTTGAGGGTTGGGCAGCGTGTGAGCCGCTGAGAACAGTTCCTGAAAATATGCAAGTGCAATCGGTCAATTATAAAACCTGGAACGAAAACAAATAATTATTTAGGAGTGCCCCAAATTAATTTTTCATTTTTAACCTCTGTAAAGAAATCGGGTATTTTACCATCGCCTTTACCGGTAAATCCTCCATCGGGTGCACCCAGAAAATTACATTTATCATCATACACTTCATTAAAAAAATCGCAGCAGGGCATCACCACATAATAAACTTTTTTACCCTTGTACATATATTCAATTACCCGTTGTGGCTTTTCATGTGCTTCTTTCAGTTTAAAAGAATCAATCTTGTTTTTTATGCAGGTGGGCATTGCAACATTTATTGCTTCCGGAATAATTGCCGAATCCCGCTGATTCATACCTATTGGTTGTTCAACAATTCCTGAATCAGATTTTCCTGCTGATTGGTTACTTTTTGTAGAGCCGCAATTCAACATAATTAAAATGGGTATAAAGAAAAATTTGATCATCGTGTAAATATTTTTGCTGATGCAAATGTAAGATGATTTAAAAGTTTATTTTCATACATAAAGCTAAAAACAAGTTAACAGGCTTTAATCCTCAAATTTTACAGACCTTTGCGCCAATAATGGAAAAATCAAACTTTGTAGATCAGATAAAAATATTTTGCCGCAGCGGACATGGTGGTGCAGGCAGCAAGCATTTTATGCGTAATAAATTAACGGCATTGGGCGGCCCCGATGGCGGTGATGGAGGCCGTGGAGCACATATCATTTTAAAAGGGAATACCCAGTTGTGGACTCTGTTGCATCTTCGTTATTACAAAAATGTTTTAGCCGAAGATGGTGAGAATGGCAGTAAAAATAATTCGAGCGGCAAAACCGGAAAAGATATTATTATTGAAGTTCCCTTAGGTACCATTGCCCGAAATGAAGAAACCGGTGAAATTGAAGCTGAGATTTTAGAAGACGGACAGGAAATTATTTTAGTGAAAGGAGGACGTGGCGGTTTAGGCAACAGTAATTTTAAAACAGCTACCAATCAAACTCCTGAATATGCACAACCCGGCGAAACAGGCTCTGAGGGTATCAAGGTTTTAGAGCTGAAAGTTTTGGCCGATGTTGGATTGGTAGGTTTTCCCAATGCAGGCAAATCAACTTTATTAAGCAGCATTACTGCAGCCAAACCAAAAATTGCCGATTATGCATTTACTACATTGGTTCCGCAACTGGGTATGGTTGAATACCGCGATGCCAAAAGTTTTTGCATAGCCGATTTGCCGGGTATTATTGAAGGCGCAGCCGAAGGAAAAGGCCT
>JANMWP010000315.1:0-3065 GCA_031394065.1 Chitinophagaceae bacterium | reverse complement strand
CAATTTTCTGATGCCAATAATACCATTTTTTCAGTTACCGGCAGTAATGGCATAGTACCTGCCTATTATATTATGGATTGGTCGTCCAAAGTAACTTTTAAAGCATTCAAAATTGGTGTTACCATTAATAACATCACTAACAATAAATATTTTACACGCAGGGCAACCAGTTATCCGGGGCCTGGTGTTATTGCTGCAGAACCCAGGACCTTCCTGGTTTCTGCAGAAATAAAATTATAGTCGCTAAAAATATAAATTTTTAGGTATTTAGAATAGTAAAAAAAATGCAATACTTTTTGAAAAGTATTGCATTGATATAAGTTTAATAGAAAATTACCATCTAATACCATTATTAACTACCGCAATTAAAGATAACAGCCGGGCTAACATAAACGCCACACGTACCAGAAGTCATGCTGAATTTTGAAGAGGTGGTGAACCAGCCACCTACAAATATGGCATTACTAAGTGAGTGAGTTTGACCGGTAACAGGATCACCTGTAGTTAACCAATACCCGGTAAAAAAGCCACCACCGTTAAAATCGCTGCCATTTGTAATCAGGCTCCCCTGCCCATTGTCGTACCTTGGCCCTTGTGGGTAAGGTGGCGGCGGAGTGCTTCCTCCACCACTGCTGCTGATATCACCTGCAACATTGATAAAGTTTGTAGCTTTTAAATTGCCCTGGGGAACGATAGCACCACCACTTTGAAACTTGGTGATACCTTGATAACCATTTAAAGGATCTCCATCGCTGTCCCAGCGTAATACATAAATATCATCAGCATCGCCTGCAATATTAATTTTGGAAGAAACTGATAAACCGGAAGTAATATTAATAACAATGGTTTCGGCAATACCGTTTTGGGTATTAAGACCGTTTAATGAAGTGGAAGAAACCGACTCAAAACCGACAGAGGCAGCTTTATTGTTAATTGTAGTAAAAGCATTGTTTAGATCACTGGTTAATGAACTTATACCACTCTGTTGATTTGCTACACCCGTGCTTTGTAATGAATTCTGGTTAAGGATTCCCTGCCAGCTGCCTTGCGAAGAGGCATTGGTGTATAATGTACCAGCATATGGAACTCCTCCAGATGTCCTTTCATTTGCTACCACACCATTTACGGCAACATCGCCTATAAATCCTTTTGTAGCACCCTGCCAGTTAGCATCGCCGCTACCATTGGTAAAAACGAACAGGTAGTTTGGAAGATTTCCCAAACAAATACCATTACCCCCTGGGTCTGGTCCAATTCTACCAAAAATTTTGGTATTTTCTTTTGTTGATACCGAACTCGAAATATCGGTCGGGTTTTCTTTTTTGCAGGCTGTAAATGTCATAAGTAATGACAAGCTAATGCCAGAGAGTACATACTTTTTCATTGTGGTTTGTAGTTTTAGATAAATATTAAAATGGTTACGAATACGAAATAATTGAAAACCTGAAATAAGTAATAAGGAGGAAAATGTGTAAGAATGCCCGATTGATAATAGTTAGGGCAATTGAGTATTTGTTCGTTAGGGACAGTAAAAATACGGTTTTTTTTGAAACTACAAAATATTTTGGGATTTTTTTTATAAGACCTATCTGTAAGTAAAAAAGCCATCCCGATATTATCAAGATGGCAATTTATTATATTGTATTACTTTAACTACTAATCAGGCTTCAGATTTCTTTTCTTTTTTCTTCTCTTCCTTTTTAAGCACAAATCTGATCTTCTCTCCGGTTTCATCCATTTCAGCCACCATTACATCTCCGGTTTTTACATTCATGTTCAGTATCTCTTCGGCCAGCGGATCTTCCAGGTATTTTTGAATAGCCCTGTGCAAGGGTCTTGCACCAAACTGAGCATCGTAACCTTTATCAGCAATAAAACTTTTTGCTTCAGGCGTTAACTCCATAGCCAAACCAAGATTGGTAAGGCGCTTAATTACACCCTGCATTACAATATCAATAATCTCAAAAATATTTTCTTTACTTAATGAATTAAATACCACTACATCATCAATACGGTTTAAAAACTCGGGACTGAACGTGCGTTTCAATGCCTTTTCAATGACCGCTTTATTATTTTCATCAGCATTTTCCATACGGTTGGCTGTTGCAAAACCAACGCCATCACCAAAATCTTTTAACTGCCTGGCGCCAATATTGGATGTCATGATGATCATTGTATTCTTAAAATTAATTTTACGGCCCATACCATCAGTTAATATACCATCATCTAAAACCTGCAATAAGATGTTATAAATATCCGGATGCGCTTTTTCAATTTCGTCCAGCAGAATTACACAATAAGGTTTGCGGCGTACTTTTTCTGTCAGCTGGCCTCCTTCTTCGTACCCAACATAGCCCGGAGGGGCGCCAATTAAACGGCTTACCGTAAATTTTTCCATGTACTCACTCATATCAATACGTATCAGTGCATCATCGCTGTCGAACATATGCCTTGCCAATGCACGTGCAAGCTCGGTTTTACCTACACCGGTTGGCCCAAGGAAAATAAAAGTACCAATTGGTTTTTTAGGGTCCTTCAATCCTACCCTGTTGCGTTGAATGGCTTTAACCACTTTAGAGATGGCATCCTGCTGACCAACCACTGCCCCCTGTAAATCGACGGCCATGCGGCGCAGTTTATCTGTTTCGGCCTGTACCATACGTTTTACAGGTATACCGGTCATCATACAAACCACTTCAGCAATATCTTCTTCTTCAATAGGAAAACGTTTGTGTTTACTTTCTTCTTCCCAGGCATTTTTTGCAGCTTCCAGTTCTTCCTGCAGGCGTTTTTCTGTATCTCTTAAAGATGCCGCTTCTTCAAAACGCTGGCTTTTAACCACTTTGTTTTTTTCAAGCTTAATGTCTTCTATCTTTTTTTCCAGCTCAATAATATCTTCCGGTACATTAATATTTTTTATGTGCTTGCGGGCTCCTACTTCATCCAGTACATCAATGGCTTTATCAGGTAATAAACGATCTGTCATGTAACGGTCGCTCAGTTTTACACAGGCTTCAATAGCTTCCTGGCTGTAGGTTACATTGTGGTAATCTTCGTACTTACTT
>JANMWP010000126.1:0-11004 GCA_031394065.1 Chitinophagaceae bacterium | reverse complement strand
TTAAAGGGTTGCCAACCTTGATAAATGAGTTCTTACGTTGAAATAGACTTTTAAAAGGTTGGCAACCCTTGCGACAATTTTAAATGCACCCGGTCAGGCCAATAAAACGCAGCTTAGATGCCAATATTGTAGATAAATGCCCCGGTGTCGGGTATTGAATAAAAATTCAAATGTAAAGATCTGCACTCCAGTATCCATTTTTCAATTTTCCATTTTGGATTTGATGCATCAAAAACAAATTGTTTACAGTTAAAAACTTCGGCAAGCTGTGCAATATTCATTTTTGGATTTTTTGAAATGATCAGTAAATCAAGTTCTATTTTTTGATGATCCAGTTCAAAACTGATGGCCTTATCCACCAGCATTATCTTTTTATTGTTAAACTGATAAAACATGCCAACCTGTATAACGTTGCTAAATGAATCGGTTCTTTTATTCAACTGTTGTGCAATTCTTCCGGGTTTTAAATGAAAGTTTTGCAGTAACCCATCCTCCAGCAAAATGCTATCACCAATAAACTGATATTGATTTCCATTTACAAAATCAATGGCTTTGTGTTGGGGCACGTTATAAACAATTAATTTTTGCTGGCTTCCGGTTTGCCAGCTGTTATAAGATTTTTCAATTACAAAAGCCATCAGCGTAAACATACCTATCCAAAAAAATCTTTTTTGCTTAAGCATAAGCCAGGCACAAAAACCAATAAGGGTTGCATACAATAGCCAGGTAGATAAAACAGTAGCGGGTATATTATCCCAAACAGCAAATGACAGATTATTTATCCAAAGAATTATTTTATTCATCAGCTCAACCGATAAGGCAACCAGTTTGCCAACATAGCTGCCAGCAAAGGGAATCCATGAGATTGCTATTAAAGCAATTTCGGCATACAAAATAAAACCAGACAGCGGTACCGCAATCATATTGGATATTAAAAACAAATTGGGAAACTGGTGAAAGTAATAGATACAAACCGGAAAAGTAAGTAATTGCGCCGCTGTTGTTACCGACATCAACTGCCAGGCTTTATCAACCCATTTATTTTTTATGTAGATGCAATTGTAAATTGGTTTTTGAAAGATGACAATACTCAACACTGCCAGGTATGATAATTGAAACCCAACTGCCCACAAATAATACGGGTTATAACAAAGTAATACAAATGCCGATGCAGCCAGTGAGTTATAAATAGAAGCCTGCTTGAAAAAATTTTTGCCAACAGCAATAAATGAAAACATAACTGCAGCACGCAATACTGATGGAGAGGCTCCGGTAAGTATAGAGAACAACCACAGGCAGGTTAAAATTAAAACCAACTGCAGCAGTTTTGATTTATTTACCAGTGGGATTTTTGCAAATACCCAAACGAGTAAAACATAAATTAATGCCAGGTGCATGCCCGATATGGCGATGATGTGTACCACACCTGTATTGCTGTATGCCTGCACCAGGTCTTTATCCAGGTCGTTGGTATAGCCAATCAGCAGTGCCTCGGCAATGCCCAGTTCATCTTTGCCTGTAGTAATATTTTTTTGCAGAACAGAAAGCACATATCCTCTTGCAGAAAAAATTAATTGTGCAAACCGGTTTTTCGAATTTTCGTTTAATAAAACCCAGTCTTTTCCCTTTAGGAATACATTGTGAAAGATTCCCTGAAACGCAGCGTAACGTTGGTAATTGAAGGCACCTGGGTTGCCCGAATTTTTTATGGTTTGCAGGTTTTTATGAATGAGAATCCTGTCGCCGTATTTTAAATCTGTTTGAATACTGTCTTTTGAAAAATATACCAACAGCTTTCCTGTTGCAGGCGTTGCTTTACCATCCAGTATAATGGATTCTACATATCCATCAGCTTTAAAAGATTTATTTTTTTCAACAAGCGGTTCATCAATTCTTACAACAAGATAGCTGCCATCTGTATAATAATTGCCATACCAGTTTTTGTTATGCCGTATATCCTGCTGCCGGGTAAGCAATGCACCTAAAGCAACAAAAAGCAACTGGATAATTACACCCTGCAGGTATTGTAATTTAAACCGCAAAGCAATGGGCAATAATAAAAACAACAGAAAAGCAATACTAAAAGAAATTAATGCGGTTACAATAACCGGTAAAACAAATTGCAGATACCATTGCAATACAATGCCGGCAATTAAAGGGAGCAACAGCCTGATGAATGGAGCTTTTTTCCAGATGGGTATGGCATAAGGGCGGGGCATTCGACAAAATAGAAAAAAAAATTGAAAATTCAAACAGGCATTTCTATTTACTCAAATGCATACTTCGTTCTTTATACAACTGCCTGAAATAAGGGTCTTTTAAATCTTTAATAAACCGTATGGCTTCGCCGGTACTTTTCATCTCGGGCCCAAGCTCTTTATTTACTCCCGGAAATTTGTTGAAAGAGAAAACCGGTTCTTTTATGGCAAAGCCTGTAAGTTTTTTCTCGAAAGTAAAATCTTTAAGTTTGTTTACATCCATCATTATTTTAGTAGCAATATTCAGATAAGGTATCTGGTAGGCTTTGGCAATGAAAGGTGTGGTGCGGCTTGCCCGTGGATTTGCTTCTATAACAAAAACATTTCCATCTTTAATGGCAAACTGAATATTGATAAGTCCTTTTATTTTTAATGCCCTGGCAATTTTTTCGGCATACTCTTCCATGGTATGTACAATTAACGGCGACAGGTTAAACTGCGGCAATACAGCATTGCTATCGCCGCTGTGGATGCCCGCCGGCTCAATATGTTCCATCACACCCATCACATGAAAATCTTCTCCATCAAAAATGGCATCTATTTCTGCTTCCTGGCAGCGGTCTAAAAAATGATCAATTAAAATTTTATTGCCGGGCAAATGTTTTATCAAACTCAGCACACCTTTTTCCAGGTCTTCGTCATTAATAACAATACGCATTCTTTGGCCGCCCAAAACATAACTGGGCCTTATTAAAACCGGGTAGCCAACCTGTTTGGCCACTTCAATGGCTTCATCTGTATTAAAAGCTGTGCCGTAATTTGGATAAGGAATTTCCAGTTCCTTCAGCATATCACTGAAACGGCCACGGTCTTCGGCAATATCCATACTATCAAAAGAAGAACCGATTATTTTTATGCCCTTTTCATGCAAACGCTTAGCAAGTTTTAAGGCTGTTTGTCCGCCCAATTGCACAATTACACCATAAGGTTTTTCGTATTCTATTATTTCCCAAAGGTGTTCCCAAAACACGGGTTCAAAATAAAGTTTGTCGGCAATATCAAAATCGGTTGAAACCGTTTCGGGATTACAGTTTACCATGATGGCTTCGTAACCGGCTTCTTTAACAGCCAGCAGACCATGTACACAACAATAGTCAAACTCAATACCCTGGCCTATCCTGTTGGGGCCGCTGCCCAATACTATTATTTTCTTTTTATCTGAAACAATGCTTTCGTTACTTAACAGTTTACTTGCGTTAACCGGTTTGTTTTCAAAAGTAGAATAGAAGTAGGGTGTCTTTGCTTCAAACTCGGCACTGCAGGTATCAACCATTTTAAACACACGGGTAAGACCCATGGCTTTTCTTCTCTCGTAAATTATTTCGGCATCTTCTTCCTTCATAATACGCACAACCTGCTCATCACTAAAGCCTAAAAATTTTGCTTCTTTTAAAACATCATCAGGTAATGTTTGTAAATTATACTGTGCAATCTTTTTTTCGCAATCACAAATTTTCTGTATCTGGTAAATAAACCAGCGGTCAATTTTTGTGCTTTCGCAAATGCGCTTGATGCTGGCACCGGCCATTAACGCATCTTTAATTCTGAATATCCGGTCCCACTTGGGTATTTTGATGTACTCAATCAGTTCATCAGCATGCATTAAACTTTTACCATAATAACCTAAACCCACCGCTTCGTTTTCCAAACTCTGACAGGCTTTTTGAACCGCCTCTGCAAAGCTGCGGCCAATGCCCATTACCTCACCAACACTTTTCATCTGGAAACCTAAAGTATCTTTTGCGCCTTTAAATTTATCAAAGTTCCAGCGGGGTATTTTTACAATTACATAATCAAGCGCCGGTTCAAAATAGGCTGATGTTGACTGGGTAATTTGATTTTTAAGTTCATCGAGGTTATAACCAATGGCCAGCTTTGCTGCAATTTTTGCAATCGGATAACCGGTTGCTTTACTGGCAAGGGCCGATGAGCGGCTAACCCTTGGATTAATTTCTACCACAATAATTTCTTCGGTTTGTGGATTAAGGGCAAACTGTACATTACAGCCACCGGCAAAATTTCCCAGATCCCTCATCATCCTTATTGCCGTGTTACGCATCAGTTGGTAAGCAGTATCGCTTAGTGTCATTACCGGAGCAACGGTTATTGAATCGCCGGTATGCACACCCATGGGATCAAAGTTTTCAACGCCGCAAATAATCACCACGTTATCTGCATTATCCCGCAACAATTCAAGTTCAAATTCTTTCCAGCCTAGTACGGCTTTTTCTACCAGCACTTCATGTATGGGGCTGGCAGTTAAACCGGTATTTAATGCTTCGTCTAATTCATCTTTACTAAAAACTATGCTACCTCCGCTGCCACCCAATGTAAATGATGGACGCAATACCAAGGGAAAACCAATTTCCTGGGCAAATTCTTTGCCTTCTAAAAATGAATTGGCAATTTTTGCCTGGCAAACAGGTATGCCCATTTCAATCATCCACAAGCGAAATTTTTCCCTGTCTTCGGCCTTATCAATAGCTTTAATATCTACGCCAATCAATCTTACACCATGGGCTTCCCAAATACCCAACTCATCAACTTCTTTACAAAGATTAAGTGCTGTTTGGCCGCCCATGGTTGGCAAAACCGCATCTATCTTATTCTCCTGCAATATCTGTTCAATACTTTCAACAGTAAGTGGCAACAGGTAAACCTTGTCTGCCATCATGGGGTCAGTCATAATGGTAGCCGGGTTGCTATTTACAAGAATAACTTTTACGCTTTCTTCCTTTAATGAACGGGCAGCCTGTGTACCTGAATAATCGAATTCACAAGCCTGGCCTATAACAATGGGGCCTGAACCGATAATTAAAACTGATTGTATCGAATTGTCTTTTGGCATAGTAGTATTGCCGGTGTTGTGGCGTGCAAAAGTACTTGTAAAAGATGTAAATAAAAAACCTGTATGAAACATACAGGTAATTTTTTAAAAGATTTTATTGTGGTATAACCCTGATTTTTATCATTTTGAGAAAATGAAGGGTAAATCACTTTCCACTATAAATAAAAATAACAGTTTTTATTTATTGATTGGTACAATAACATCCCAGGCCCCTTTTTCAAAAAATTCTATCTCTATCATAGAAGCGCCAAAATTAAATGTACACCGGAAAGGGAAAACGATACCCCGGAATATTGTAACTTCTTTATTTGTAAGTGCCGATGAAGATTTGCTCATATACGAGCCTCTGGTAACCTGATGAGCTGTCATAACAGTACCTGTTTGAAATGGACTTGATGAAGCAGATTGATTACTTATTAAACTTTCAACAGTTACACTTACCGAAGCCTCGTTCTCACTCATTTTGGAAACCTGTACTCTTCCTATTTCACTGGTTACATTAGCAATAACATAAGGGTTTTCATATTCGCCTCTGTAATTATCTTTTTTCCAGTAACCGGTAATCAATGATTCCTTTCCATTTTCAAACCGGTGCAATTCGCCTTTACCATCTTTCAATCCTTTTTTCCAGCTGCCATAATAAAAGTCGCCATTAGTCCAGGTATATTTACCTTTTCCCTCAGGCAGGCCGCTCTTAAATTCTCCCTCATAACTATGTATGCCAACAGCTTTACCTGCACCATTTGCTTTTCCGTTTTTACATTCGCCGGTGTAAGTTCCTTTTAAAGAATCTGCAAGTACTTTACAATCTGCATCCTGTGCAAATACATAGTTAACAGAAATGGTACAGAGAAACATGAATAGAAACTGTTTCATAAAATTGTTTTAAGTTAATTAAGGGTTTGGTTGAATAGATGTATTTTTATAAAAATTACACAACCGGCATACACTTTCAGTAAAAATAATGTTTAAATTCTATCTAAACCGGCTTTTTATTATTTTAACATTGCTTAATGCAAATACAGGTTCTGCTCAATTTTTTTCAGCTAAAAATTATCCTCAAAATTATTTTATATATCCGGTTGTTGCCACAAAATCATTGGTTGCCAATTTTGGTGAATTAAGGCCAAACCATTTTCACATGGGTCTTGATTGCCGTACTGACCAGGTACAAAATAAAAAGATTTTGGCAGCAGCAGCTGGTTATATAGCCAAAGTTAAAATTGAACCCTGGGGATTTGGCCGCTGCATTTATATCAATCATCCAAATGGCTTAACAACCTTATATGCACACCTGAATAATTTTTATCCCGCCCTGGAAACTTATGTAAAAGCCCAACAGTATAACTTAAAAAGCTGGGGTGTTTTTTTAGATATTCCGGCAAATTTATTTCCGCTACAAAAAGGAGATACCATTGCTTTTAGTGGCAACACCGGGGGATCCCAAGGGCCACATTTGCATTTTGAAATAAGAGATACTAAAACAGATAAAGTTTTAAATCCTGTCTTATTTGGCTTTGGAATACCTGATACCATAGCACCCTTTATCAGTAAATTAGCAGTGTATAACAGAAGCATAAGCACCTATGAACAAAGCCCAAAAACCTTCAGCCTCAAAAAAATAAAAGACAGTTTTACAACAAACCCTTCTTTAATAATTGTTAACAGCAGCAAAGTTAGTTTTGGCATTACAGCAACAGACCGCTTTAACGAAAATGCTAACCGAAATGGCATTTTCGAAACTGTTTTATACGATAATGATAAACCGATTGTTGGTTTTCAGTTAGATAGTTTAAGCTATGCTGAAACCCGTTATATAAATGGCCATATTGATTATAAACTAAGAAGCAGCGGCGGTGGATTTATTGAACATGTTTCGAAATTACCCGGTTATAATAACACCGTTTATAAAACAACCAATGGTGATGGTGTCATTATAATAAATGATACCACTATTCATAAAATCAGGCTGGAGGTGAAAGATGTAAATGGTAACACCTCGCTGGTGAAGTTTGATATACAGGGAAAAGCAAATTTTATGGAAGCTCAAAACGAGGACTCCGCAACATATTTTCAGCTGACCTCTTTTCATCCGGGGTTCATTAATATTTTTGAAAACAGCAATATCAGTTTTTACCTGCCTGAAAACTGTTTATACGATTCCATGCGTTTTAAATACAGCGAAACAACACCCAAACAGGGTTACACTATTTTTCAATTGCATAATACCAGCGTTCCTTTACAAAGCTATTTTCCAATTACTATTAAAGCTGCAACTGCGCTGCCCGACAAAATGGTTATGCACCGTTTTGCAAATGGCAGAGATGATTTTGCCAAAGCCGAACCGGTAACAAATGGTAAAGAGACCGGTTGGTATAAAGCCAGTTTCAGGGAGTTTGGTAATTTTCAGCTGATGATTGATACATTACCGCCAATCATTACACCCATTGGTTTTAAAAACGGGATGAACTGCACCAAACAAAGCCGCATTGTTTTTGTAGTAAAAGACAATACCGAAGAAATTAAAAAATTTACAGCAACACTGGATGGCAACTGGCTGCGTTTCAGCAATGATAAAGGAAGCCGGTTTATTTATGATTTTGATGAGATGTGTGCTGCCGGTGAGCATGAATTAAAAATAGTTGCAGAAGATCAGGTGGGGAATGTTGCGGAAAAGGTTTATAGGTTTACGAGATAAAGAAAACCTCCGCCGCCCCCTAAAGGGGAAACCTGAAGCCTTCGGATAATAAAAAGAATGAATTATATCGGTAAATTTAAATTATAAACAATCCTCTGCTATTTATTTGCATACAACTTTTAGTTTGCAGAGTACAAAAGCTCCGCCAGCTGGCGGATTTGGGATATTGACTATGACACATTTAACAGAAGGCAAAAAAGCCCCGGCATTTAAAAGTAAAGATCAAAATGGCATGCCCGTTTCTTTAGCAGATTTCAAGGGCAAAAAAGTAGTTTTATATTTTTATCCTGAGGATGATACACCTACCTGTACCGTGCAGGCATGCAACCTCAGAGACAATTTTGGCCTGTTAAAAAAACATGGAATCATTGTTTTGGGCGTTAGCCCTGACGAAGAAAAAAAGCATAAAAAATTTGAGGAAAAATACGATTTGCCATTTACATTAATTGCAGATGCTTCTCATACAATTATAGATAAATATGGTGTTTGGGGAGAAAAGCAGTTATATGGCAGAACCTATTTGGGCCTGCATCGCACTACTTTTTTAATTGACGAAAAAGGAATTGTTAAAAAAATATTTTTAAAGCCTAAAAGCAAGGAACATACCCGGGAGATTTTAAATGCCTGGCAACTTATTTAAAAAAACAAACGTTAATAAAATAAACAAGCTTTAAAATTCAATTTATGAAAAAAACATTTTTAATCATTCTTTTTATCTTTTCGGTATCATCGGTATTTATTGCATGCAGTAAAAGCGATACTACAACAGGTGGTGGTACCGGCGGTGGCGTCAGAACATATTCATGTGTTGGTATCAGCCCTAAATTTTCTGCCGATGTGCAACCAATACTTAACACAGTTTGTTCTATCAACAGCACTTGTCATGCAGTTGGCTCCACTAATTCAGGTGGCCCTTTTACTACACATGCAGAAGTATTTGCTAAAAAGTCAAATATCAAGGCAGCCATCCTATCCGGTTCAATGCCACAGAGTGGAACTATATCTCAGGCACAAATAAATGCCTTTATTTGCTGGATAGATAGTGGCGCACCTAACAATTAACAGACAAGTTTGGATCAATCTAATTTTAAAATAAAAGAAAACTCCTTGCTGGCAAAAATTGCAGCTAAAAAATTAGGCGCCAAAAGCGTGGCAATGGTTTTGGGTAAAACCATTCATTTGTGCAATACTACCAAAGCCGAATTTTTATTGGACGAAAAATGGGTAAAGCATGAGTTGTGCCATATCAAACAATTTAAAGAGCATGGCTATTTTTTATTTGTTGTAAAATATCTTTGGGAAAGTATCAGAAAAGGATATTATAATAACCGCTTTGAAGTGGAGGCAAGAAATGCCGAAGCGTTATAATACCCACTCCACTTCTCCAAAATCAAATTCCCTTTCAAAGGCATCAACCGTTATTAACCGGCCCTGGGGTGTTACTCCTTTTATTACAGTGTCAAATTTTGCTCCTTCCTTTTTTAAGGTTACTTGTTTATTGATTTTATAAAGATGTTGATTGTAATCCTGCAAAATATTTTCAAGGCTCTTTTGTTCCGATAAATTTTTCATAAGTAATGCATGCAGTTCTTTTGCCAGATCAACCGCGGTAAAAGTTTTTCCTGTAATCTGTTTAAGTGAAACAGCATGTTTTAAATCTTTAGCAAACAAAGTCTGATTAATATTGATTCCTATTCCCACTACAGCCCATTTCCAGGCTTTTCCCAGCAATTTGTTTTCAATTAAAATACCCCCTGCCTTTCTGTCACGCCAAAACAAATCATTTGGCCATTTTATTGTAATCTCATCACCGGTAAACAAACTTAAAAAATCAAAACAGGCAAGTGCTATGGCTGCACTTAAATGAAACTGGTTGGTTATTTTTAATTGCCCCGGCTCTAAAACAAGGCTCATGGCTATATTTTTACCCTTTTCAGAATTCCATTCCTTACCTCTTTGCCCTTTGCCTGCTGTTTGTTCGGTTGCAAACCAGGCCATACCATGTTTTGCCAATCCATCACTTATCCTCGCCATGGCATAGTTATTGGTACTGTCCACGGTATCTAAAATGGTAAAAAAACTGCCTTCAGTCATAATAATTCAAATGGCAAAGAAGTGTTACTTTTGCCAATAATTGCAAGCTACAAGCTACTTTATTAAAAAACAATAACAAATCGGGTGTTGGCAATAATTTGCAGCACCAATAAAAAAAATAAAAATTACAATAGGTTTGAACAATTTAAACGCATTAAATACCCGTAAAAAAAGCAGTATTTTACGGGTTACCAGAAACAGTAAAATCTTCAAAACAATCATTCATGCCATACAGGAGAAAAAAGGCGAACACATTGTAAGCCTCGATCTCCGGAAAATACCAGAAGCGGTTGCCGATTTTTTTATAATTTGTCAGGCGGGTAATACTACCCAGTTAAGAGCCATTGCCGATTTTATTGAAACCGATGTAAAAGAAAAATGCCTGGAAGCTGCTTATAAACATGAAGGCCGCCAGGGGCAGCAATGGATTTTAATAGATTATGTTAATGTGGTTGTACATGTAATGATGCCCGAGCCCAGGAAATTTTATCGGCTGGAAGAAATGTGGAGCGATGCTCCGGCAATGGAACACGAAGGATAAAAAATATTTTAAAATAATAACTAAACACAAACGTTTATTGTTACAAGTATGCAATATCAGCAAAACAGGTACCCTAAACAATAGCACAAAAAAATATGAATCAGCAAGACAGCAAAAAGAAATTTAATCCTGACAACATACCGCAAAAGGGTGATGACAAGAAAAAGCCCAGGTTTAATATCTATTGGGTATATGGCATCATTTTTTTAACCATTATTGCCTGGAATTTTTTTCGTACAGTAAGCAGTGCCGGCATTGAAACCGATCAACAGAAATTTTACGCCATGGTATCGCAGGGCGATGTGGTTAAAATGAAAACCATCCGTAACAAAAAAATTGTCAGGGTTTTTATAACTCCCGACAGTTTAAAAAACAAAGCAGGCTTTTATAAGCAGGTATTGAATACAAAACCTGAAGATAAAAATTATGAAGCTGCCGCTTCTGTAAAAGCAGATCAGCCCCAGTTATTTTTCAGTATTGTAGATGATAAAACATTTGCCACACAAATGGCTGAGTTTTATAAAACCAATCCACTGGTAAAGCAAATACCGGATCAACCCGATGA
>JANMWP010000123.1:0-4491 GCA_031394065.1 Chitinophagaceae bacterium | reverse complement strand
AAACGGGAAAAAGCAACTGTTTAAAAAACACGAACCGCTAACATTGTACAACATTCAAAGGCTGACAAAAAATATGGTTAAACTATTTCGCATAACAGGTTTACTGTTTTTATTTATTACCTGCCGGGCATCTGCTCAAACAACAGATGCATTATTGCAAAAAATACAACAAATCGTTTCGGCAAAGAACGCTGTTGTTGGTGTTTCAATTATTGGTAATAACGGAAAAGACACGCTCTCTGTAAATGCTGCAAAACATTACCCGCTGCAAAGTGTATTTAAATTTCACATTGCATTAGCGGTGCTGTCGCAAATTGACAAAGGGAAATTTTCTCTTACTCAAAAAATAAAAATTGATAAAAAAGACCTTTTACCCGGTTTATATAGTCCACTCAGGGATAAGTATGCCAATGGAGCCACACTGAGCATTTCAAAAATTCTGGAATACACGGTTTCTAAAAGCGACAATGTTGGGTGTGAAGTATTGCTGAGACTGATTGGCGGTCCCCAGGCAGTTGAAGCATACTTTATAAAAAATAATTTTAAAGACGTATCAATAAAAATAAATGAAGAGGTACAACAGGCTGACTGGAACGAGCAATTTAAAAACTGGACTACACCAAAAGCTGCAAACGAAGTATTGGCAGCATTTTATTACAACAGAAAAAAGTTGTTATCAAAAAAAAGTTATGACTTTATCTGGAAAACAATGAAAGAAACAGAAACAGGCCAAAATAGATTAAAAGGAAACCTGCCGGATAATACTGTTGTTGCCCACAAAACAGGTTCTTCGGGAGCAAACAAAACATATTTAACAGCTGCTGTAAACGATATTGGAATTGTATTTTTACCGGATGGGCAACATTTTTTTATAAGTATTTTTGTAACTGACTCTAAAGAAGATGCAACCACAAATGAAAAAATAATTGCAGACATTGCGAAAGCAGCCTGGGACTATTTTACGATAAAGACCAAATAAAAAAACCATCCCCTTTGCAGGCGGATGGTTTTTTATTCTCAGCTTCTCATACTTTTATTTTACCAGGTCCTTTGTAGCCTCCATTATCGGATGCCTGTCAATATACTGTGTAAATTGATCTACCTTACCAGCATTGTTATAATGTTGAACATTATGTGCCCAAAACATAATCGACTTGCCGTTTTTATATTTCACATTGGTCTGAAACCAACTAAGCATCCATTTACCGGCAGAAGTTACTCCCCCATTAGGACTAACATTAGCCATCAACGGAAGAAAAATATGGTTTGAATATTTGATGTTGTCAATGATATTAAACCTGCCGGCATAATAATCCTTAACAGCCTGTTTTCCTACAAGACTATCACCACTTGACCACCTGAACATCACATTATCAGCCAGGTTGGCCGTATAGCCTTCTATATCTTTGTTTTCAAAAGCTGTAAAGGCAGCTTTTACCGAGTTAACGAGGTTACTGTCCATAATAAGTTCTACAGGTGCTTTTCCGGTTGAAGCAGCCGGGCTGTCAACTGGTGCATCTGTTTTTTTTTCGTTGTTACAGGCAAACAAAAAGGCGGCAACAAAAATTACCGAAATGATTTTTTTCATACTTGTTTAGTTTTGATGTTAATGAATAAAAATATAGTAGTTACAGGGCAGAGAAACTGTTTCTTAAAGGAAAGGAATAAGGAACAAAATAAACATTTTATTCAGAAATTCAAATCAATGCATATTTTTAGTAGTGCATCAGGTTAAAAAGTTGTCAGGTTGAGCTTGTCGAAACCGGGGCTATATTAAGCTAACCCGTCTTCGACAATACTTCGACAGGCTCAGTACAGATTGACAACAAAATTGTTAACGAGGATTTCAAACTGATGCACTTCTTCTTTCCAGGCTTGTTTTGATATCATGAACCGGTATAAAATCAATACCCCGGCTTCACGCCCATATTGTAAAACATAAAACTCCATTTATCGGCCTGCTCCTGTAAAACCTGTTGGGTACTACGTCCGGCGCCGTGGCCGGCTTTGGTTTCAATGCGTATCAGCACCGGGTTGGTTCCCTGTTGGTTTGCCTGCATGGTGGCAGCAAATTTAAAAGAGTGTGCAGGTACAACCCTGTCGTCATGATCTGCAGTGGTAACCATGGTTGCCGGATATGCAGCCGCTTTTATATTATGCAGCGGAGAATAATGATACAGGTATTCAAACATTTCTTTGCTGTCCTGTGCTGTTCCAAAATCGTAAGACCAACCGGCACCGGCAGTAAATTTATTGTAGCGTAACATATCCATTACACCTACAGCCGGAAAAGCAACTTTACACATGTCGGGTTTTTGTGTAATGCAGGCACCAATAAGCAAGCCTCCATTACTGCCGCCTTCAATGGCCAGCATATCACGGGATGTGTATTTATTATCCACTAAATATTGTGCGGCGGCTATAAAATCATCAAACACATTTTGCTTTTTTGTTTTAATGCCTGCGTTGTGCCAGTCTTCGCCATACTCGCCGCCGCCCCGTATGTTGGGCACGGCATATATGCCTCCGTTCTCCAGCAATATCATGTTAGATGTGCTGAAGTATGGCGTAAGACTTACACTAAAACCGCCATAGCCATACAACAGGCATGGATTCTTTCCATTCAACTCCACTCCTTTTTTATAGGTAATCAGCATCGGAATTTTTGCTCCGTCTTTAGAAGTATAAAACACCTGCTTCGATTCAAAGTCTGCAGGTTTAAATTGTACTTTAGATTCTTTGTACACTGTTGTTTTGCCGCTGGCTAAATCCATTTTGTAAATGGTTGCCGGGTTTACGTAAGAGGTAAATACATAGTAAGTTTCTTTCTCTTCTTTTTTACCTGAAAAACCCGAAGCGGTTCCCAGGCCAGGCAATTGTACTTCTCTAACCTGCTTTCCTGCCCTGTTGTATTGGTAAACTTTGTTTACTGCATCTTTTAAATAAGAACAGAAAATACTACCTCCAACTGCCGAAGCACTCAACACTTCTGGCTTTGCTTCTACAATCGTTTTCCAGTTGGCAGGTTTAGGATCGGCAACCGGCGCAGTAACCAGTTTATTGGTTGGTGCATCTTTATCAGATTGAATATAAAAATAATTATCGTCCACATCAACAATACCGTAGCTGTTTTTCATATCGGTCACAATCGGTATTACCGGACTACCGGGCTTGCTTAAATCCTGTACATACATGCTATTGCCGTAGGTTTCGTTGGCTCCGCCCATTATCAGCCACTTTTCATCTTCACTCATATATCCCCATATATATCTTACCGGGTGAGCGTCATCGCCGTAAACTAATTTGTCGGCACTTTGCGGCGTACCCAACTTGTGGTAATATAATTTTTGATTATCGTTTTTTGCAGATAATACATTGCCTTGCTTTATTCGTTCGTAATTGCTGTAATAAAAGCCATCATTGCCTTTCCAGCTGGCTCCGCTGAATTTAAGTTCCAGCGTATCGCCGGTTTGTTTTTTGGTAACTGCATCCATCACTACAATTTTTTGCCAGTCGCTGCCGCCTTCCGAAATGTTGTATGCTGCCATACTGCCATCCTTTGAAAAATTGATGCCTGCAAGCGAAGTGGTTCCATCTTTTGAAAAAGTATTGGGGTCCAGGAATTCCTCAGGCGTTGTACTGCCATCTGCCTCCCGGTATAATACATTTTGGTTTTGCAAGCCTGAATTTTTATAATAGTACATATATTTTCCCTGGCGGAAAGGCGCTGAATATTTTTCGAAATTATACAGCTTTTCATACCTTTTTTTAATGGCATCCCTGAACGGAATCTGAGAAAGATAATTTTGTGTTACTTCATTCTCTGCCTTTACCCATGCAGCTGTTTCGGAGCTGGTATCATTCTCCAGCCAGCGATAGGGATCGGGTACTACGGTACCAAAATACGTGTCTTTTACAGTGCTGTCTTTTTTTGTTTGTGGGTATTTCAATGTAATGTTTTTATATTCAGTCAGGCCCGGTTGCTTTTTTTTATTGTTACAGGCATTCAGTAAAAAAATACAGGCAGCAATGGTTAATATACGTTGCATATAATTTGTTTTATCAGGAAAGATAAGATTATTTTAGAAATGGGAGAACCGCCAGCTGTAATCAGGATGATATTTTTTTGAGGAAACTATTAAAGTCTTACTAAATTTAAAAGCAGCATTTTTGTTATTTTTGATAAAGAAATAATATTATGGCAAAACTCTCGGTTAACATAAATAAACTGGCAACGCTGCGTAACAGCCGTGGCGGTAATAATCCCGATCTTATAAAATCGGCAATGGATATTGAGCGTTTTGGAGCCGATGGCATAACCGTGCATCCCCGGCCCGATGAACGGCATATTCGCTATACGGATGTTTATGAACTGAAGAAAGCAGTTACCACCGAATTGAATATTGAAGGCAATTGTACCGAACAAAGTTTTGTTGACCTGGTGTTGGCCAATAAACCAACGCAGGTAACGCTGGTGCCAGATGCCGTTGG
>JANMWP010000104.1:0-4733 GCA_031394065.1 Chitinophagaceae bacterium | reverse complement strand
GCACTGGCAAGCTGCCAGCCACTGGCCCATACCATACCTGCCTGTACAATGGGATATTCAATATTAAACAGCTTTGTAATCCGGTTTTGCATATTAATTCATATAGCGTTTTCAAATATCGTTAAAAAAGATTAACAAATAAAAAGTACTTTGAAACGCAAAGTAAATGATTTTATTTTACAAACCCTAAAAAAAGGAGGCTTAAAACCCAAAATAAACTAACAATGCCAGATAATGCTAAACGTACAATCTTAGGTTTAGGACTGGTTTTTCCGGTTATTGCCATTAACGGCCTGTATAGTCACAAATCGTGGAAACTGATCTTCATCACAGCCGGCTATTGGGTTGTTAGCCTGGCTATTATGGGGGGTATTATTTGTGGTTGGTCAGAAAATGGATTTCACTTTACCTAAACAAAGCCTCAGGTAATATAAAAGGTGGTTTCAACTTATTGAAACCACCTTTTATATTTTTTACCCGGTTTTTAGTATTTGGTACTTCCACCAAGGTCAATGGCCGTATTATCGCCAATATTCAAATTCCGGCTCACTCCTTTAACTTCTGCATCGCTGCCAATAAGTGAGTTATTTAAAACAATTTCGATTAATTTAGAATAAGCTCCAATGATCGAATCTTTAATAATAGCACAATTCATAGTTGTGTTTTCTCCGATTGTTACGTTGGGGCCAATCACCGAATTTTTTATGTCGCAACCCTCAGCAATAGAAACCGGTGGAATGATGATTGTATTTTCGTAGCTGTGATTTTCAGATACATTACCGCCAAATTTTTTAAGTAAAGTTGCATTAGATACCAGTAATGTTTCTTTCTTACCACAATCAAACCAGTTGGTTACTTTGAACGATTTAAAAGTGGCACCACGCTGCATCATACATTCAAGCGCTTCGGTTAAACTGAACTCTTCATACCCTTTGGTGTTTGTTCCCATAAGGCTTTCGAGGCATGAAAACATAAAACCGGTTTCTTTTATTTTATAAACACCCACCAGCGCCATATTACTTTTTGGAATAGATGGTTTTTCTACCACACGGCTTACATACCCATCTTCTTCAATTTCGGCAACTCCAAAATCCCGTGGATCATCAACTTTTTTTATTCCCAGCATGGATACCGGCGAATCAATGATTTCTTTTACATTATAATCAGCAATCGTATCTCCCAAAACAATCATCACTTCATCTGTACCAACTATTTCACGGGTAAGGTTGATAGCATGGCCAATACCAAAACGCTCGTTCTGCTGCACAAAATGACAGTTTAAGTCGGGATAATTTTTTTGTACATAATCCTGAATCTTCTCTCCCAGGTAACCAATAATAAAAATGAAATCTTTTATACCTGCATCACGAAGTTGATCTACAATAATACTAAGTATTGTTTTACCTGCCAGCGGTATTAATGCCTTGGGTTGTGTATAGGTATGTGGCCTTAGTTTTGTACCTGCACCTGCTACCGGGATAATTGCCTTCATGCTTAAAAACTAATCTGCCTTGGGCAGTACATTTAGTTTACAATCCTTTTTCTTTAACTACAAACGGGGTGTGAAAGTAGTACTTTTTATGTAATCGATGTATTTTATACACATAATCGGAATAACCTACCGGGGGTGCATTTAAAATTGTCGCAACAGATTAAAGGGTTGCCAACCTTCATAAAAGAGCTTTTAAGTTGAAATAGACTTTTTAAAGGTTGGCAACCCTTACAACAATTTTAAATGCACCCCCTAACGGTAATAATACTTCATGCTTCTTATATTTGCGTTTCTAAAACAGGCTTATGCAAAAAGATACATTGGTTTTTGATTTAATTGATCAGGAGTTGGAACGCCAGCAGCATGGCATTGAGTTGATTGCTTCTGAAAATTTTACCAGTCTGCAGGTAATGCAGGCAATGGGTACATCACTAACCAATAAGTATGCAGAAGGTTACCCCGGCCGCAGGTATTATGGCGGTTGCGAAATTGTTGATAAGGTTGAACAACTTGCCATTGACCGTTTAAAAGAAATTTTTAAATGTACCTATGCCAACGTGCAGCCACATAGTGGTGCACAGGCAAACGGCGCTGTTTTTCTGGCAGTGATGAAACCCGGAGAAAAATTTTTAGGCCTTGATTTGAGTATGGGCGGGCATCTTACACATGGCAGTCCGGCTAATTTTAGTGGAAAAACATACCAGGCACTGCATTATGGCGTAACCAAAGATGGTATTGTAGATTACGAGCAACTGGAAACCATTGCACGTGCCGAAAAACCAAAGATGATCATCTGCGGCGCTTCGGCTTACAGCCGTGATTGGAATTACAAACGCATTCGAGCAGTAGCCGATGAAATTGGCGCCATCGTTTTTGCAGATATTGCACACCCGGCCGGTTTAATTGCTGCAGGCTTATTAAATGACCCATTCGATCATTGCCATATTATTACTTCAACCACACATAAAACATTGCGAGGGCCAAGAGGCGGCATCATTATGCTGCGCCACGACTTTGAAAATCCATGGGGCTTAAAAGACCCAAAAGGCAATTTAAGAATGATGAGTTCATTGCTTGATCTGGCTGTTTTCCCAGGCACACAGGGCGGACCGCTTGAACACGTGATAGCAGCAAAAGCAGTTGCCTTTGGCGAAATTTTATCCGAAGATTTTAAAGCTTACGGACAACAGGTTATCAGCAATGCTCAGGCCATGGCCAAAGCTTTTGTTGCAAAAGATTATAATCTCATCAGTGGTGGTACCGATAATCATTTAATGCTGATTGACCTGCGTAATAAAAACATCACAGGTAAAAAAGCACAGGAAACTTTGGATAAAGCACATATCACGCTAAATAAAAATGCCGTGCCTTTTGATGATAAAAGCCCGTTTGTAACTTCAGGCATACGTGTTGGTGTGCCGGCAATAACTACCAGAGGGATGAAGGAAACCGACATGCAAACTGTTGTTGATTTTATTGACCGGGTATTGATGAATATTGACGATGAAAACACAATAGTATCTGTTAAGGAAGAGGTGAAAGCCTTCATGAATCAGTTTCCACTATATCCAGAACTGGGATAATACCTGCGTTATCATGCTTTAAATACCAATATCTTGGTATAGGAAATGCCTTTTTTAGGTTTTATTTTTGGTGAAACCATTCACCATGAAGTTTAGACAAACACTTTCCGTGATATTGATTACAATGTACGGATACCAATCCCACGCACAATCCTTAGCAATTAATACCGATGGCAGCACTGCCAATACCAGCGCCTTGCTGGATGTAAAGAGCACTTTAAAAGGCATGCTCATTCCCAGAATGACAACGGCACAACGAACTGCCATAGCCACTCCTGCAACCGGCCTTCAGGTTTATGATACCGATCTAAACCAATTATATTTTTACAATGGAACTGTCTGGACGGCAGTAGCAAACAACAGTAATTACTGGACCTTATCTGCAGGCAATATTTATAACAATACCGGAACCAATGTGGGCATAGGAGCAGTTGCTCCGGGAGAGAAATTAGAAATAAACGGTAATTTAAAATTTACAGGAACCTCAAACATTTATTGTGGCACCGCTACTAACTTATCTATCCGCCCCGGTGATGGAACAGGAACTGGAGGTGCTTTAACCATCCGTGGAGGTAATGCAGGAGTTGGCAGTGGTGGTGCCGGTGGCGATTTGAATCTGGTTGCCGGAGCAAATTTGCCTTCCGGAGGTGCAGGTTACGGAGGCTTGGGTGTTCCGGGGATATTAAATATAACCGGTAGCTATGGTTATAATTCAGTTGGAGGCCGTGTAAATATCACAGCTGGTGCAACCTCCTGCTGGTCATTGGTAACTGGTTCACATTCCGATGTAGCTATTCAGGGTGGGCAAAACCTGGCAACAAGTGATGCCGGTTCTATTACCGTCCAGGGTGGATACACCATTGGAACCAGTTGCCCGCCACCCGGCGCTACCGGTGGAAATATTATTATTCAATCAGGCCTTGGAAGCGGTACAGGCTTAAATGGTACCATTCAGTTAATGAACGGCAATGTTGGCATTGGTACTGCAGTGCCCACACAAAAGCTACATGTGGTGGGCAATATTTGCTACACAGGTGCCATTGCGGCCTGTTCAGATTTCAGATATAAAACCAACATTAATCCAATACAAAACAGCCTGGCAAAATTGATGCTGTTACAGGGTGTTAATTATTATTGGAAAACATCAGAATATACAAATATGGATTTCAGTGACAGAAAACAGGTTGGTTTTATTGCTCAAGACCTGGAAAAAATTTTTCCTGAAATGGTTTTTACTGATGATAAAGGATATAAATCTATCGACTACAGCAGGCTAACGCCGGTACTGGTTGAAACCATTAAAGAACAGCAAAAACAAATAACCAACATAACCAACCGATTGAATGAAATTGAAAAGATGCTGCATAAATAAATTTTCAATTATACGATGATAAATCTGTGTTCGTTACTTCCGGTGTCCGTGTATAAAATGATTTTTGCCATGGATGAAATGGTTTTGGCCGTGGATGAAATAATTTTTGCCCGGAATTTAGAGTGTCATCCGTGGGAGAAATGATTTCATCCTTGGGAGAAATGATTTTCCCTGGGAAGAAATGATTTCATCTGTAGAAGAAATGATTTTTTCCGTAGGAGAAATGGTTTTCTCTGTAGAAGAAATGGTTTTCTCTGTAGAAGAAATGGTTTCATCCGGAGGAGAA
>JANMWP010000093.1:0-3542 GCA_031394065.1 Chitinophagaceae bacterium | reverse complement strand
ATCGGCACAGCAAAATTTGTTGCAGGCAAATATTGATTTGATAAATGAAGTTGTTGATAAAAAACTATTGGCCATTGAACCATCTTACACACAAATTCCTCCGGGTATTTTACGCAGAATGGGTAAGTCAATAAGAATGGGCGTTGGTGCTGCGTTGCCATTAATCAGTGAAACAGATTCCATTGATGGAATTATTATGGGCTCCGCAAATGCCGGTATGGATGACTGTGTAAAATTTTTAAACCAGATCGTTCAGTACGAAGAAGGGCAACTTACGCCCGGTAGTTTTGTACAAAGTACGGGCAATGTAATTGCAGGCCAGCTCGGCCTCATCAGCAAAAACAAAGGGTACAATATCACACATATTCATCTTGGTCTTGCTTTTGAAAATGCATTGCTTGATGCTATGATGCAATTGAATACAAACCCATCAAACGCTTACCTGGTTGGCGGTGTTGATGAAATTTCCCCTTTTCATTATAATATTGAAACCCTGGCAGGTGCTTACAAAAAAGAGGAAATATCCAATAAAAATTTATACGAATCTAAAACTGAAGGTTGTATTGTGGGCGAAGGCGCAGCTATGTTTATGGTAAACAGTTCGGCAGATGCAGCAATTGCAAAAGTAGCAGCTATAAGCACTTTACACAGTACTGATAAAGAATTGGTAAAACAACAACTGGAATTATTCCTGCAAAAAAATCTTGCTGCTGGTGAAGAAGTTGATCTTTTCCTCTCCGGAGAAAATGGCGACAACCGCACCTTACCATTTTATACAGCCTGCGAAACATTGCTTGCTGAAGATGCTACCATTGTCCGTTACAAACATATGGTTGGAGACTATGCCACTGCTTCTGCCCTGGGGCTTTGGTATGCCTGCCGGTTTTTACAAAATCAACAGGTGCCTGTTCAAATGTTTAAAAAACAATCAACACAAACCGGTTATAAGCATATTCTGATGTACAATAACTTTAAAGGATTGCAGCATAGTTTTATATTGGTTTCAAAACCTTAGTAACAATAAATTGTTTTAATTCTTTCTCAATTTAAAATAACTTTAACCTGGTTTATTTTTAGCTTATGAAGAAAAGATGGAGTACGCTGTTTTACCTTGTAATTGTGGCCGGGTTGGGTTTTGCTATTTACTGGATAGCCAGGCAGGGTAATGCTTTACAAAGCCCGTTATTAAATGCGCAACAGGCACAGGCAGCAAAAAATATAAATGCAGTAAATAATTTTCAGATTTTTACCGATTCATTCAGCCACAATCTTACAGACCCATTGGCGGTTTTGCTTTTGCAGATCATTGTTATTATAGCCTTCGCAAGGCTGTTTGGTTTTTTATTTAAAAAAATAGGGCAGCCTGCTGTTATCGGCGAAATTGTGGCCGGCATTATTTTGGGGCCATCTATTATCGGCGCCTACTTTCCCGAGATCAATAATTTATTGTTTCCTGCCGCGTCTTTAGTAACGCTTAGTTTTCTCAGCCAGATCGGTCTCATCCTTTTCATGTTCATCATTGGTATGGAGCTCGATCTTAAAGCAATCAGTAAACAGGCTTATGGTGCGGTTATCATCAGCCATGCCAGTATCATCATTCCGTACACATTGGGAATGACCCTTGCTTATTTTATTTACAGTAATTACGCACCGGCAGGAACCAGTTTTCTTTCATTTGCCCTGTTTATGGGCATTGCTATGAGCATTACTGCATTTCCGGTGCTTGCCCGCATACTTAAAGAAAAAGGATTAACCAGGTCGAAGCTTGGAGCCATGGCACTTACCTGTGCTGCTGCAGATGATCTTACCGCCTGGTGCATATTGGCGGCTGTTATTGCATTGGTAAAGTCGGGATCTTCCTTCAGTGTTTTATATACCATCGGACTGGCAATTGCATACGTACTGATTATGCTGAAAATTGTGAGGCCTTATTTAGAAAAACTAAGCCACGTGTATGACAACAAAGAAAAAAAACGCACACCCATTATTGCGTTGCTGTTTGTAGTACTTATCATTTCATCTTATACCACTTCTGTCATTGGTGTTCATGCTTTGTTCGGTGCATTTGTTGCAGGTGTTGTTATGCCATCCAGTTTTAGTTTTCGGCAAATTGTTATTGATAAGATCGAAGATGTAAGCATCATATTATTACTCCCCTTATTTTTTGTAATCACCGGGTTAAGAACACAGATAGGCCTCATTAATGAAGGGCACCTGTGGATTACTTTTGGATGGATTTTATTGGTGGCCGTTGCCGGCAAATTTGGCGGCAGCGCCCTTGCAGCAAGAATTGTAGGGCAAAGCTGGAAAGACAGTTTATCAATTGGCGTGTTGATGAACACCCGTGGACTGATGCAACTGATCGTTTTAAATATTGGTTACGATTTAGGAATTCTGTCGCCGGAAATATTTGCCATGATGGTGTTGATGGCACTGGTAACTACTTTTATGACGGGGCCTGCGCTTGATTTGATTAACTGGCTGATGCCGGAGAAAGCAGTAAAGCAAGCGTAATCAACTATAAGTTTACACTACTGAATTTTAAATTGCCCCTTAAACTTAAAATGCACCAGCTCATCCTTAAAAAGTGAAGCCACAACATTTACAGCACCAGTTTCATCTACAGTATATTTTATTGAGGCGTGTATCAAATTATTTTCCTGCGGATTGATGACAGCCAGAAATTTCATATCGGCAGCCTGAATCAGATTGGTTTCTTTACCAATAAGCAACTCCAGTATTTCCTTCACCATCTGCATCATACACACACCCGGCACAACCGGCTGGTTGGGGAAATGCCCTTCAAATATTTTATGATTGCTGTTAATGAGCAGCTCAGCCCAAATTTCAGTTTCGGATTTTACCGTATCATTGATGGTAAAAAAATCGTTTAGCAGCATTATCTTTCTATTTTTTTAAGGCCGATGTTAAATTCAAATGTTTTGTGCGATATGCCGATAGTATCCGGTATGCCGTTCTGATAATTTTTCATCACAGCATCCACAATTGTTTTTTTGTTAGATGCCCGTTCCATACGCACCAGTTCATCTCCGCTTTGGCTTGTAATATAATAATTAAAGCCCTTGCTTTGCGGAAAAATAAAATAAGTCAGTCCTGCATTGGTTTTTACAACTACTTTCGAATTATCCAGGTTATTCATCAGTACCAGCTCAAAATCGTGTTGCAATGTTTTTATTACCGATTTTTTATTCATCTGTTTGGTGATGGAATACACTTTAAATTTTCCATCAGCAGCAAATTCAAAATCAAAAAAACTAAACCCCATCTCGTTACTAAAAACCAACCGGGTACTGCTGTCGGGCATTTTTTTAATGAGTAACAAACCGCTTAAATGATTGCCTACCACATCAACCGTGGTATTGTATAAGGCAACTGTAAAAGCCGGTTTAAATTTTTGCAGCACATTTACATCAGCTGTTGTAGACTGCATCTGTTTATGCACCGGAGCACAACTGAGCATGTGCAGCAGGCAACTAATGAATATCATATAAAGTATCCGGAATGGCCGCTTTTAATTCTTT
>JANMWP010000037.1:0-1967 GCA_031394065.1 Chitinophagaceae bacterium | reverse complement strand
TTGCGGAGAGGGTGGGATTCGAACCCACGGTACAGTTTAACCCGTACGACGATTTAGCAAACCGTTCCTTTCGGCCACTCAGGCACCTCTCCTAACCTGCCCTTATTTTGTAAGGGGTGGCAAAAATACAATTCAAACTGTTATTACCCAAAACTAAATAACAAAACAGGCATTTTTTATTCAGATTTATTTTTGCCAGGATTCGTCACGCTGTAAAACCCAAAAGCAGTAAAGAAAAAATCCAAACTCATTTGAATTTGGATTTAATATAAGTGCCTGGTTTATTTATTACATGGCTGCTAAATGTACTTTCTGCTGTAGTTCCAGCACACTTTCTTTAAATAAGCTATCGGTATCCATCAAATCTTTTACAGTTTGGCAACTGTGAATTACAGTAGTATGATCTCTTCCTCCAAAATGTTCGCCGATTGTTTTTAATGAATTTTTAGTAAATGCTTTTGCCAGAAACATGGTTATCTGGCGTGCCTGTACAATTTCACGTTTACGTGTTTTTTGCAAAAGCTTATCATAAGGCACATCAAAATACTCACACACCATTTTTTGAATAGCATCGATGGTTATTTCCTTACTGGATGATTTTACAAAATTTCTAAGCACTTTTTTAGCCAATTCGAGGTCAATTTCTCTCTTGTTTAGCGAAGATTGTGCCAATAATGAAATTAAAGCACCTTCCAACTCACGAACATTGCTGTTTATATTGTAGGCAATATATTTTACTACTTCAGGTGGCATCTCCAATCCATCATTCTTCATCTTCTTCTCCAGTATCTCAATCTTGGTATCATAATCAGGTACCTGTAAGTCAGCACTAAGTCCCCAGCGGAATCTGCTAAGTAATCTTTCCTGCACACCTTCAAGGTCTTTAGGGGGTTTATCGCTGGTTAAAATTAACTGCTTGCCACTTTGGTGTAAATGATTGAAAATAGAGAAAAAAGCATCCTGCGATTTTTCGGCACGGTTAAAAAACTGCACATCATCAATTATTAAAACATCTATCAGCTGATAAAAATGTATAAAATCGTTGATGGCACCATTACGGCCATGATCTATAAACTGGTTGATGAATTTTTCGGAGCTTACATATAGTACTATCTTATTGCTGTGCAGTCTTTTTACCTCATTGCCTATTGCCTGAGCTAAATGTGTTTTACCCAAACCAACCCCACCATATATAACTAAAGGATTAAAAGAGGTAGTGCCCGGTTTTTCTGCAACTGTTTTACCGGCACGGCGGGCTACCCGGTTGCAATCGCCTTCAATAAATGCTTCAAAAGTATATGCATGATTTAATTGCGGATCAATCTGCATTTTTTTAAGTCCCGGAATTACAAAGGGATTTTTAACAGGATTATTTATGACCAGTGGAAAATCCATTTCGTTGTTTGAATAAGATTTGTAACCCTGCCCCGGTACATCAACGGTTTGTGGTTTATTTTTACTGTTGCCGCTGTCAACCATTATCCGGTATTCCAATCTTGCCTCTTTTCCCAATTCTCTTTTTAATGTTTTTGCCAGCAACGAAACATAATGCTCTTCAAGGTACTCATAAAAAAACTGACTTGGAACCTGAATCGTTAATATTTTTTCTTTTAACGCAACCGGTTTAATTGGTTCGAACCATGTTTTAAAATGCTGCCATTCTACAATGTCTTTGATTATCTCTAAACAATTAATCCATACTTTGTCAAAAGCTTTCTCCATTAGTTCCTTAGCAATTTATATATCGAGTTAAGAATTGTTTCCTTTGCTGTTTGCCGGTTAAAATTTCATTTCAAATTAAATTGAAATAAAAATCTTCGCAGGACAGCGAATATCGAATAAAATGTTGAAAAAAAAATTTTTTATTCACTTGTTTTTTTCCATGCAACCACAGTATGACTTTTTGAGAGGTGGCCTTACTAATATTTTCAAAACCCAATATTCATCCTGCTCAAAATATCAGGTGC
>JANMWP010000033.1:0-7341 GCA_031394065.1 Chitinophagaceae bacterium | reverse complement strand
AAATGAATATGACATTGATTTGCTTGTTGCAAATTTGTTTATCGGGGATTAATACCCCATAAATTTTGTTTATGAAAAAAATAATTACACTTTTATTTATACTGGCATCTTTTCAATCTTTCTCGCAATCAACCACGTTGGTGCTTAGCCAGGTATATGGTGGAGGTGGAAATGCCGGAGCACCATTTAATGCAGACTTCCTGGAATTGCATAATATTTCCGGTGTTGCACAAAGTACTTCCGGCTTTTCAGTTCAATATGCGTCGGCTGCTACAACAGGCACATGGACAGGCGTTTTTGCTTTGCCAGCAGCAAGTATCCCGGCAGGGGGTTATTACCTGATCCGCATGAGCACTATTGGTGCAACCGGTGCTGCATTGCCAACTCCTGATGCTGCACCATCTGCAGGAAATGAAATCGCCATGTCGGCTACAAATGGCAGGGTTGCATTGGTAAATGGAATAACAGCTTTGTCGGGTTGTCCTACTGCAGGTGTAATAGACCTTGTAGGTTTTGGAACTTCAATATGTTTTGAAACGTTAGCCACTCCGGCCCTGAGCAATACAACTGCTGCATTACGTAACAATAATGGTTGTACAGATACCGATAATAACAGTTTAGATTTTACTGTTGGGGCTCCTACACCACGTAATAGCGCTTCTGCGCCGGTTACATGCGGCGCAGCTTCTCCAACTTTATCAGCAACTGCCCTTACTGCTTTTGGCAATGTTTGTATAAACACAACTGTAGGCCCTAACTCATTTACCATAACTGGTACAACACTTACAATTGCTAATGTTACTGTAGGTGCATTGGCTGGTTTTACTTATTCAACAACTGCTGGTGGTACATACACAACTTCTTTAAGTTTAGCACAACCAGGTGGTGCATATTCACAACAAATTTTTGTAAGGTTTACACCAACATTAGTTCAGTCTTACAATGGTAATATACCTGTAGGTGGTGGCGGTGCAACTGCAATAAATGTAGCTGCAGTTGGTGCAGGTGTAAATACAATTGCATCGGTTACAACCGGCGCAGCAAGTGCTATTACACAAACTACGGCCACGCTTGCCGGTAGTATTACAGCAAATGGTTGTTCGGCAATAACTGCTTATGGTGTTGAGTACAGTTTGGTAAATGGTTTTCCTAACGGAACCGGTACAGCTGTTGCTTCAACTAATTTAGCTGGTGCTAATTTTTCTTCGAATGTTACAGCATTAACAGCAGGAACAACTTATTATTATCATGCTTATGCAACCAATGGCGGCGGTACTGCTTACGGTACACAGCAATCTTTTACAACGGTTTCATTAACGCCGGTAATAACGGTTACTCCCCTTGCAGCATTTGGTAATGTTTGTACAAACACAGTAGCAGGGCCAAATTCATTTACTATAAATGGTACAAATCTTTTAGCAGTTAATATAACTGCAGGGCCTTTGGCCGGGTTTAGTTTTTCAACAACTTCTGGCGGAACTTATACAGCAACATTAATTTTAACTCAACCCGGTGGAACTTATTCGCAACAGATATTTGTAAAATTCAGCCCGGTTTTGGTTCAATCTTATAATGGCAATATTCCTGTTACCGGTGGCGGTGCTCCTGCAACAAGTGTAGCGGCTTCAGGTGCAGGTGTTAATACAGCGCCTTCTGTTACCAGTGGTGTGGCAAGTGCCATTACACAAACTACGGCAACAGTTGCCGGTACAATTCCGGCAACAGGTTGTACGGCTGTAACGGCTTATGGCATTGAGTTTAACACTACTACCGGTTTCCCCAACGGAACAGGTACATCAGTTGCTTCAACCAATTTAACTGGTATTAATTTCAGTTCGGCTCTTATCGGTTTGGCACCAAGTACTACTTATTATTATCATGCTTATGCAACCAATGCAGGCGGTACCACTTATGGATCGCAGGGTTCATTTACAACTGCGGCTCCTGTTTTAACTGCAACTCCGCTTACAGCATTTGGTGCAAATTGTATCAATACAACAGCAGGTCCTAATTCATTTATAATTAATAGTAATGCAGTTACTGCGGCCAATATAAATGTTGGTCCGTTAAGTGGTTATACATTCTCAACAACATCAGCAGGTACATACACTGCATCATTAAGTATTACACATGTAGCCGGGCCATTTACACAAACGGTTTATGTGAAGTTTACGCCAACAGCAGTACAATCTTACAATGGTAGTATTCCGGTTAGCGGTGGTGGTGCATCAACAATTAACGTAGTTGTAAGTGGCAGTGGTGTTAATACGATTGGTACTGTTGTTACCGGAACTTCAACTGTAAATAATCCAAATAGTGTAACATTAAACGGCTCAGTAAGCAGCGTTGGTTGCAGTCCGATAATAACTTATGGTATTGAATACAGCGGTATCAGCGGCCTGGCAAATGGCCTGGGTACTAAAGTAAATGCTACTAATTTAACTGCGGGTAATTTTTCTGCCACTGTAAATGGTTTGGTGCCGGGTGGTAAATATTATTACAAAGCCTGGGCTATCAATAATGGCGGTATCGCTTATGGTGCCGAGCAATCGTTCACGATGAGCAATTTACCAGGTGGATTTGTAATTTACGGTAACCCGATACAGCATGGCAGCAACCTGCATTATTCCTACAAGGGTATTAAGCCGGGTCATTACCAGGTTCAGATAATTAATAGTCTGGGGCAATCAGTTTTTCAACATGAACTGATTATCGCTGTAAATTTTATTGATGATAATTTTATTATTCCAGCTACTATCGGAACCGGTGTTTACAGTTTACGTATAACAAGTCCTGATTTCAGAGATGATAAAATATTTATGATCTGGTAAACAGATTTTATACTGATAATTTAAACAGAGGCTTCCACTTAGGGGAGCCTCTGTTATTTTGAAAGCGTTAATGCCAAAATTTTATAATTGAGACATATTTTAGTGCCATGCTGACAGCAAATACCAATTGGTACTATGTTTGCAGCCAGCCTATAAAAATATCAAACCATGCAAAAAGGAAGTATACGTGTACAAACGGAGAACATTTTCCCCATCATCAAGAAATTTTTATACAGCGAACATGACATTTTTATACGTGAGCTTGTCAGTAATGCGGTTGATGCCAACCAGAAACTGAAAACACTTTCATCAATCGGTGAAGCAAAGGGCGAGTTGGGCGATTTGAGGATTGATATAAAGATTGACAAGGAAAAAAAGACATTGACCATTTCGGATACCGGAATTGGCATGACGGAAGAAGAGATTGATAAATACCTGAACCAGGTGGCATTCAGTGGTGCAGAAGAGTTTTTAGAAAAATATAAGGGACAGAATGAAGCCAATATCATCGGGCACTTTGGACTGGGTTTTTACAGTTCATTTATGGTGAGCGATAAGGTAGAAGTGATATCTAAAAGTTTTAAAGAAGACAGTAAAGCCGTAAGGTGGGAATGTGATGGCAGCCCGGAATTTAGTTTGGAAGAAACGGAAAAAGAAAACAGGGGCACTGATATTGTTTTGCATTTAAATGAAGAAAGCCAGGAGTTTTTGGAGCCATCAAGAATAAGTACGGTACTGGAAAAATTCTGCCGGTTCTTACCAATTCCAATTTTCTTTGAGGATAAGCAGATCAATAATCCAACACCAGCCTGGACAAAAAAACCATCTGAATTAACCGAAGAAGACTACCAGAATTTTTACAAGGAATTATATCCTTTTGGAGAAGCGCCTTTGTTCTGGATTCATCTAAATGTTGATTATCCGTTTAATCTTACCGGTATTTTATATTTCCCAAAAATTAAGCAGAGCTACGAGATACAGAAAGATAAAATTCAGTTATACAGTAACCAGGTTTTTGTAACTGATGAAGTAAAGGATATTGTACCGGAGTTTTTAATGCTGATGCATGGCGTGCTTGACAGTCCGGATATACCGCTGAACGTGAGCCGCAGTTATTTACAGGGCGATCCGAATGTGCGTAAGATCAATTCGCACATCACTAAAAAAGTGGCGGATAAGTTAGAAGAGATATTTAAAAACGACCGCAAACAGTTTGAAGAAAAGTGGGAGAGCCTGGGACTGTTTGTTAAGTATGGTATGATGACGGATGATAAATTTTTGGAGAAGGCGAATAAGTTTCACATTTTGCAAGACAGCAAAGACGGTAAGTTTTATACATTGGAGGAATACAAGATTGCAACAGAAACTTTGCAAAAAAATAAAGATGGTAAGCTGGTTATTCTTTATACAACAAATCCAGTGCAGCAGGATGCTTACATACAACAGGCATCAGCAAAGGGTTATATTGTAGTTAAGCTGGAAACCATCATTGACAATGGTTTTTTAAACCAGATGGAAATGAAATGGGAGAACGTGCAATTTGTGCGTGTTGACAGTGATATTGTTGATAATTTAATTGATAAGCAGGAGGGTGGCGATAGTGTTTTGAGTAAAGATGATGAAGCAAAACTGAAAGATCTTTTTGCAGTTAAAAATCCTGAAATAAATGTATCGGTAGAAATAAAAGGATTAAGTACCGATGCACCGCCGGTTGTGGCAACCAGGCCCGAGTTTATGCGCCGTATGAAAGATATGGCGGCCATGCAGGGTGGTATGGGTGCGTTTTATGCCAACATGCCCGATGAGGTTACACTAACTGTAAATGGTAATCATGCTATTTATAAAACAGTATTGGCCGAGGCGGAAAAAGAAAAGCAGGAAAAACTGGTACAAAATTTAGCGGACCTTGCTTTGCTTTCGCAGGGATTACTGAAAGGAAATAGTTTGACAAGTTTTATAAACAGGAGTGTGGAGCTGATGGGATAGAAAGCCAAAAGTAAAAAATTGAGCGTTAAAAGCTAAAAGGATTGTACAAGGTGCAATCCTTTTTTATATGTTTCCAAGTAAAGAAACTTCCAGGTATTTCATCTTTTTACTGTACCAGGTTTCGGTATAGCCTGCTTTTAAAAACAGATCTTTATGTAATGGATTTACATAAATGATATTGATTTTACGAGGGTTGTTTTGTAAACTTTTTAAAATATTATTTACGACCCCGCTCATAATTATTTCATCAAAAGGATTGAAGAAAAAAATACAATCTACATCATCTGGTATTTCAAAATAAAAAGCATCGTTATTGATGATCTTATATTCAAGTGCCGGTATTTTTTGTTTGGTAAGATCAAGGTTTTCTTTAGCCGTATCACATAACGCTTTTGCAAAATCAATGCCGGTTACTTTTTTAAAACCCTGATGGGCAGCTACACAGAGCGCCCTGCCTTTGCCACAACCGATATCGAGAAAATGAGTTTGTTGTTTGTTGTTTGTGGTTTGTGGTTTGCGGGAGTTCAATTGCTTAAAGATTTCTTCGAGCAATGCATAACTCACCGGCATGTAGATGGTGGCATGTGATGTATCGATACCCAGTTTTTCCAGTTTGTATAATTCATCTGCACCGGTGGTATTGATGTCGTATTTTTTTTCGCCTTTGATCTCCTGCCTGATGATATGCCATGCAATACCGATGTTCCAGTTATAAGCTAAGTAAAAAAAATATTTTATGTAGGAGAAAAATTTCATTATTCGCTGATGCGGAGATCAATAATTTTTAATTGTAAACTTATATTACCGTTCCATTCATTTTCATCCAAAGTAAATACAATGTCAACTGGTTTTTTAAGTAACGAAAATTTTTCGGCGAGGTTAAACCCAATTCCGGTAAATGAAATTTTATCCTGCTTTACAACAAAACGGATATGCAGGTCTTTTACAATTTTTGAATAACCGGTATCCAATACATTTTTTGCAACAAAAACCGGCCGCATATTTTCGGGGCCAAAGGGTTCCATCTGGCAAATAATATTGTAAAAATTCTGGTTTAATGCTGCAAAAGAAATTTCAGTATCAATAATAATTTCGGGTATCAGCAGCTGATCGGGAATAGTTGCCGAAACCACTTCTTCAAACTTATTTGCAAAGGCAGTTACATTTTCGGGTAACAAAGAAAGTCCGGCAGCAGCAAAATGGCCCCCATAGCCCAGCAGGTATTCACGACAGGCATGAATGGCTTCGTATAAATTAAAACCGGGCACACTTCTGGCACTGCCCGTTGCTATACCGCTGCTTTCGGTAAGCACAATGGTTGGGCGAAAATAAGTTTCAATCAACCTGCTTGCTACAATTCCCACAACACCTTTGTGCCAGTGTTTACGAAATACAACCGTCGTTTTTTTATTTTGAAGCGTAACATCTGTATTAATTATTTCCAATGCCTCAGCAGTAATACTGCTGTCGGCTTCTTTGCGGTCTGTATTATCGCTGTGCAGCATTTCGGCAAATTCCAATGCTTTGCTGTAATCATCTTCTATAAATAATTGCACCGCTTTTTTTGCGTCATCCATCCGCCCTGCTGCATTAACCCGGGGTGCAATTACAAACACCACATTGTTGATGGATAATTTTTTTTGAATGCCTCCTAAAAAAATAAGTGCTTTTACACCTGCATTGGGATTGCTGTTAATTTTTTCCAGTCCGTAATAAGCAAGAATTCTGTTCTCACCCGTCATCGGTACAATATCTGCTGCAATGGCTGTGGCCACAAGGTCAAGGTAACAGAAATAATGCTCTTCATCAATGTTAAACTGAGTTGCCAATGCAGTTATCAACTTAAATCCAACACCACAGCCACAAAGTTCTTTATAGGGATAATTGCAATCTTTTTGTTTTGGATTTAGAACGGCTGCTGCCGGAGGAATTTCTTCATCAGGTAAATGGTGATCGCAGATTATAAAATCAATGCCAATATCTTTTGCATAAGCAATCAGCTCAACAGATTTAATACCACAGTCTAAAGAAATGATCAGCGTAAAATTATTTTCTTTGGCAAAATCAATTCCCATTTTGCTTACACCATATCCCTCTCTGTAGCGATGGGGGATATAAAAATCGAGTAATTTGGAGTCATAAATTTTACACAGAAATTTGTACATACAAGCAACCGAAGTTGTTCCATCCACATCATAATCGCCAAAAACCAGTATTTTTTCCTTTTTTTCAAAGGCCGTAAGGATACGCTGCATGGCTTTATCCATGTCCTTCATCAGCCAGGGATTGTGCAGGTCATTTAATTGCGGCCTAAAGTATTGTTTGGCCTTTTCAAAACTGTCAAAACCCCGCTCAGCCAAAATACCGCATAAAGATAGGTTGATCTTGAGTGATTGCTGTAAAACAGCAGCTTTACTCAAATCAGCGTTTAATATTTTCCTTCTTTTTTCCATATTAATACTTCCTGTCGGTAGTAAACCGTACCAGTTCTTCCAGCGATTTTCTTACCGGATTTTCCGGTAAA
>JANMWP010000719.1:0-2884 GCA_031394065.1 Chitinophagaceae bacterium | reverse complement strand
AATGTTTTTAGTACCATGCCCACGTGGCCTTGTGGCCCGCCAAAAGCAGTAATGCTGTGTAAGAACACAGTTTTTAAAAAAGGAATATGCCTGAGCAGTTTTTTCAATAATAATTTCTGAAATTTATTTCTACATCTTTTTAAAATACCAATTTATGTTTTTAACCCAATCTCTTCGTACGCTTTACCTAAGTTCTGTACAAACCGGTTCTTCTTTTCTGTGTCCCCAGATAAAAATTTGCTCAAATCAACTGATGGAATCGACATAAAATATACCTTTAATTATTACGAATTTAGTTTTGATTATGAAAAAATACAAAATATCTTTTTTACTGAACTGTTTTTTTGCCGCTACCCTGGTTTTACTATTTATTTCCTGTTCAAATAAAAACTATGCTCACCTGAGCGAATACCAAATTAAATCTGAAACAAAAGTTCCGGATTACAGTAATCTTGATTTTTGGGCTGCTCACCCCTGGAAAAAAGATTTAAGTGATAGTGTTCCGCAAGATTTAATAAAAAATTACAGGCAGGATAGTATAGCTGATGTTTTTTTTATACACCCTACCACACTTACTGATTATTCAGATTCACGATGGAATGCCGAAATAGATGATGCAGCCCTGAATGCCAAAACAGATTATTCTGCTATTCTTTATCAGGCAAGTGCGTTTAATGAAAAATGTAGGGTATTTGCTCCCAGATACAGGCAGGCGCATATCAGGTGCTTTTTTCTTAACACACCAGATACTGATACTGCATTTGAAATTGCTTATGCAGATGTAAAGGCAGCGTTTGAGTTTTATCTGAAAAATTATAATAACAACCGTCCAATCATTATAGCATCGCACAGCCAGGGCACCAAACATGCCGGCAGGTTACTGAAAGAGTTTTTTGAAAATATGCCTTTACAAAAACAATTGGTTTGTGCCTATATTATTGGCATGCCTGTTCCGGTTGATTATTTTACAACCTTAAAACCCTGTGCAGATTCGCTTGCAACCGGTTGCTTTGTAAGCTGGCGAACATTTAGAAAAGATTCGGACGAGCCGCAGTTTATATCAGAAGAAAAATTTAAATCTGTTGTAATTAATCCTTTAAACTGGACAACCGAAACCTCCCTGATTTCCGCAGCACTAAATAAAGGAGGGGTGCTTAAAAATTTCAATCATGTGGTGCCAAAGGTTGTAAGTGCACAAATTCACAATAATATTTTATGGAGCAGTAAACCGGATGTGCCGGGCAAAATATTTTATACGCAAAAGAATTATCACATTGGTGATATCAATTTATTCTACATGAATATCCGGGAAAATACTGAAGCCAGAATTAAAGCCTTCTTAAAAAATCAGTTGTAGGTATAGGTAACTGTATTATTTAAAATCTGATTTCCAAATTGATCAACAGCAAATTGCTTTGCCCTGTAATAGGTATTAGTTGCTTTAATAAAACCCATATCTGATGTTTTTTTCCATTGCTTATCACGATAAACAAATTTCTGAAGGGAATACGTGATACTGTCTCTTGTAAATATTCCACCAAATTCAATCCGTATTTTTTTTGTCTCCGGCTTTATTTCTTTTTCAAGTTCGGCTGCATTTTTGTAAAAATGCATAGTGGGATAATCGTCTGTAATATAATTTACAGATACTATCTCCAGTTTATCATTTTTATAATATGAAACTTTACCAAAAAGTTTTTCCGATACGCTTTGTTTAAGACTGTCGTGGTTAAAATTTACCAGTTCAATATAATATGTGTTATCTGTATTACTTTTCTCCTGTTCTGTACAACTTGCAAAAAACAGAACAATAACAACTAAACCGGTAAAAAAAAGAGATAATTTTTTAAAGTCCATAATGTGCGCTTATTTTTAGCATTTCGTCAATAGGTTTTTTTGCAGCCAACCGCAGATCTTCATCCATTAAAATTTCAGGTAACTCGTATTTAAGGCACAAATATAATTTTTCAAGTGTATTTAATTTCATGTGCGGACAATCATTACAGGCACAGCTGTTGTTGGGGGGTGCCGGAATAAATGTTTTATCGGGGCTTGCTTTTTGCATCTGGTGTAAAATACCGGTTTCGGTTGCCACAATAAAAGTACCGGCAGAATTATTTTTTGTAAACTTTAATAACCCGGTTGTACTGCCGATATAATCAGCCACGTTTAAAACAGCTTCTTCACATTCAGGATGTGCAATAACTTTTGCCTGTGGATGACGTATTTTTAATTTGGTTATTTTTTCCAGGCTAAAAATTTCATGCACCATACAGGCTCCGTTCCATAACACCATGTTTCTACCCGTCTGTTTGTTGATATAAGCGCCAAGGTTCTTATCTGGCGCAAAAATGATAGGTTGAGACACCGGTAAACTTTCAACTATTTTTTGGGCGTTAGAAGAGGTACAGATTATATCACTTAATGCTTTAATGCCTGCAGAGCAGTTTATGTAGGTTATTACTTTGTGGTTTGGATGTTTGTCTTTGAATAATTTAAAAAGCGGAGGTGGTGCCGAATCACTTAAGGAACAGCCCGCATTTAAATCGGGTAATAAAACTTTTTTAGATGGGTTTAAAATCTTTGCTGTTTCTGCCATAAAATGCACACCGGCAAAAACTATAATAGCTGCTTCTGTTTTTTCGGCCTCCTGAGCTAATCCTAAACTATCACCTATATAATCAGCTACATCCTGAATATCGGACTCCTGGTAATAATGAGCCAGGATGATTGCATTTTTTTCTTTTTTTAATTTTTCAATTTCTGCAAATAAATCCAATGACGGATCTATATAAATATATAGAAAACCGGTTTTTTCAATTGCCGCAAAAGCACTGTTAATATCTACCATAATATGTATTAATACTACTTATTTATATAATCA
>JANMWP010000648.1:0-2502 GCA_031394065.1 Chitinophagaceae bacterium | reverse complement strand
CAATCGGGCAACCGGGCAGAGTATATGATAGGAGCCTGTTACCTGCAGTTAAAACAGTTTGATAAAGCCATCAGTCATTTAAAAGAATTTGACGCCAATGGTGCAAGCCAGATTGAAAGCAAAGCTTACATTTTACTGGGCCATGCTTATGCCGAGCAAAAGAAAACCGATGATGCGCTTGATTATTACAAAAAAGCAGGCTCTATTTCTGACCTGGATGATGCAATGGCAACAGAATCTATTTACATGGCTGCCCGTTATGCAGAGGCAATGGGTAAAGTATCAGATGCAATTGAACTTTTTCAAAAACTGAAGGATGACTATCCCACAAGCCAAAGGGTTAGCTCAGGTGAGGTTGATAAATACCTGGGAAGTTTAGGAGCGGGAAAATAATTTTGCAGGAGTTATAAGTCGGGAGATAAGAGTCAGGAGTTGGGAACAACTCACGACTCACGACTGATGACTCACGACTAATATCTCACTATATGTCAACAGACTCAAACTTAAAAAATACAACAGGCATCCAGCTACCGCCGGGTGCCTGTGTTGTAATTGTACGTACCGAATGGAATGCTGCAACAGTTGATAAACTGGAAGCAGGCTGTAAAAAGATACTTGGTGATTATAAAGTGCAGCACATGAGTATTGTGGTACCGGGCGCCTTTGAAATTCCGTTTGCCATAAAAAAATACTGGGAGCTGCATAAATACAAAGACGACAAACCATGTGTGTTTATAGCGCTGGGTTGTGTATTGAGAGGAGATACGCCGCATTTTGATTATGTGTGCAAAGCTGTAACCGATGGTATTGTACAATTAAACATTTCATTACCGGTGCCAACAGTTTTTGGTGTGCTTACGGTTGATAACCAGCAACAGATTGATGAAAGAACCGGTGGTGTACATGGCCACAAAGGCGAAGAAGCCGCTGTTACTGCTTTAAAAATGATTTCCTTAATTAATACTTTTAAATAACCTGCGTGAAGTGTATTTTACAATTATTACTTGTGTTTACTGTTGCAGCCTGTAACAATGCATCAAAAACTGATGAGGCAGTTGTAAAAGATTCTATTGCAATCAACGTAAAGACAGATTCAGCAGCAAACTATATACATACATTTACTGATACGGTTTTAGAGAATAAAATTACCACAGCCTTATTAAAACTTCCGTTTGTAAAAAAGAGTGATCAATACATTGATTCGTTCAGCAATCATAAACATGGTATTGCTTTTTTATTGGATAAACCGGAGGCTAATGAAACAGATATTCCGGTACAGGCAGGATATAACGGCGATGAGCGGTTTGAAACCTATTACCGGTTTTATGTAAATCCAACAACAATGGAAATTAAAGTGTACGATGTGGCAGCCGATAAAAAACTAACCGTAAAAGAGTATATAAAAAGTCAGCGATAATAAATATGAAGGTTCAACTTTTTATACCTTGTTTTGTAGACCAGCTTTACCCGCAAACTGCTTTTAATATGGTTAAAGTGCTGGAAAAAGCCTGCTGCGAAGTACACTACAATACCAACCAGACCTGTTGTGGACAACCTGCTTTTAATGCCGGTTTTTGGGATGAGAGCAGAGCTGTTTGTACTAAATTTATTAAAGATTTTGAAGGGGCCGATTATATTGTAGCACCCAGTGCCAGCTGTGTTGGCTTTGTACGTAATTATTACAGCAAGCTGTTCGAAAACTCATCGCAGCATAATCTGGTTAAGGATTTAAGCAAACGCATTTTTGAGTTTACTGAATTTTTAACCGATGTATTAAAGATTGAAAACTATGGAGCCGAGTTAAATGCGAAAGCTACTTACCACGATAGCTGTGCTGCTTTGCGTGAATGTAAAATAAAGACCGGTCCCCGTAAATTATTAAGTTTTGTAAAAGGCCTTGAGCTGGTGGAAATGAATGATGTAGAAACCTGCTGTGGCTTTGGCGGAACTTTTGCCGTAAAATTTGATGCCATCTCAACCGGTATGGCCGACCAGAAAATAACCAATGCTCTTGCAACCGGTGCCGAATATATCATCTCCACCGACCTTAGTTGCCTGATGCAGCTTGATGGATTTATAAAAAATAAAAACCTGCCTTTAAAAACCATGCATATTGCCGATGTGCTGGCGAATGGGTGGGAGTGAGGGTTGTAATCTGCATATTTAATTATTTACCCTATATTAATTATTATTTTTTTTGCTTCTGAAAATAAGTCAGTACATAACATTTAAATTCCCTCCTCTCTTTAAAAGTACCTAAGCTTACTGTAATATTTCCTTTCGTGTATAACCTCTGAACAAACTGCCCGCCAAACTTATTTTGTTTTATCGGATCACTATCTTCAAATCCTTTATCTGTCATTTGTTTAATAAAATCCTCATATTCTTCCCGTGTTTGAACCTTAGGCGATAAAGTAAAATAATAGAGCGCCCCTCCAACAAGGAAGATCATTAAAAATATACCTGCTGATTTTTTCATCATACAATTATTGATTACGTTGT
>JANMWP010000289.1:0-6506 GCA_031394065.1 Chitinophagaceae bacterium | reverse complement strand
TATTTTACTGGAGGCATATATTACCAGTACCAAAAAATTTACCAATCCCGATATAACGCTTATTGAAATTTCAAATGAATTAAACACAAACTCATTTAATATTTCAAAGGCAATAAAAATATACTCTAAAGAAGGTAGCTTTTACGAATATATTAACCGGTACCGGCTTGTATATTTTTTAAACTTATTGGCAACCCCCGAAAATGATCAATTTACCATTACGGCACTCGCATTTAAAGCAGGCTTTACCAGCACTACCACTTTAAACAAATACTGCAAAAAAATTACAGGCACCACCCCATCAAAAGCCAAGGTTTTACTAACCCAAGGAAAAACCGTAGAAGATTTACTGAACACCTAATTAAACCTATGTCTTTTTTTACTTTTCAAGCTGCTTATTTAATCTGCTAACTGCTTGGTGGCCAGTGTAGTTAAACTACATCTAATTAGTTGCCCAAGCTTCTTAATGCCGTTTTGTTTTCTTTAACAGGCTTCGGTCGTAATACATCCGATATTTATTCTGGTAACAAAGAATAATCTGCTTCATTTTTAACCAAAATAAAAGGTATGAATTATAAAAAAGTTTTTTTACTCATCTTATTGTTTGCTTCTGTAAATGGATTTTCGCAAAGGCCATACACTTTACACTTTGTTGCCAAAGGCGGTGTAACCCAGGCAAAGTTGTTTAATTTAGATATGTCGGTATTATATAAAACAAAAAAGAATACCACTTTTTCAACAGGTTTTGATTTTTATAGCTCCCGGCTAAAAGCAGATCCCTCCCTACCACATTACAATCCTAATCCATCTACCGATTTGTATTTAGCCTTGTACTTTAATATTGGTAAAGTAATTTCTACAAAAAATCCAAACCTGTTTTTCCATTTACAAACCGGTCCTTCTTTTACAAGCAGGCCTGAAGAAAACGATTATTATGGCCTTAGTATTAGTTTAAACAACAAAGGGTTGTTTCCACTGGGGCTACACAGCAGTGCCGCTGTAGTATATCAGCCATTTAAATTTATGCAGGTAGAGGCTGGTATAAACAGCAATATATCAGCAGTAAAAAGTTACGGCGGGCTTTATTTGGGAATAAGATTTGGCGGAGGGAAAAAACTAAAATAAATTTTCACACTTAAAATTAAATTTTATGAAACAGAAAATCTTTAATCTCTTTTTTTTATCAGCAATTATTATTGCTTTATTATCTGGCTGTACTAAATCAGATCCGGGGCCAATCAATCCCGCTCCGCCACCACCTGCGCCTATACCAGCAGCCACCATTTTAAATTATGCTTATGGCCCCGATGCTAAAATGAAAATAGATATTTATTTACCGGCAGGTAGAAGCACTGCTACTACAAAAACATTAGTGCTTATACATGGCGGTGGTTGGGTAGCAGGAGATAAAGCAGACCTGAACCCTTATCTGGATAGTTTTAAAAGAGTGCTGCCCAATTGGGCAATCATAAATGTAAACTATCCATTGATAGATATTACGAGTGGCGCAAACCGGCATCCTTCTCAAATTTTTTATGTAAGAAGGGCGATGGATACTATAAAAAATAATTTACAAAACTGGGGCATCAGTAATAAATTGGGGATGTGGGGAGCCAGTGCAGGGGGGCATTTAGTGCTAATGCACAGCTATACTCAAAATACCGATGGGCTTATAAAAGCTGTGGCAAGTTTTATGGGCCCTACCGATTTAAGAGATTGCTGGATAAACCCTCCCGGCCCCGATACCAGGGCTATTGTGATTAATTATACCGGTGTATTAATCCCAAATATTTTTACTGCCGATCAGTACGATTGGGGAAGCCCATTGTATATGATGCCAAACAACGCTCCACCTACAATTGCTTTTCATGGTGCTGCTGATGTATTGGTTTCGGTAACCCAATCAAGAAGATTGAGAGATAAATTAGTTGCAAAAGGAATTGTTAACCAATATTATGAATATGCAGGCTTAGGACACGATATCTGGCCCGCAGAAAAGCTGAGCGATATGTTTACCAAACTGGGAGCCTTTATGGCTGCCAATGTGCAGTAATATAATTGGTCTGTTTTAAAACTGAAAATAAATAAACGAACTGCTGCTTTCCTGGCTCCAGATCAGCAACAGTATTAAAACAGACCAGATTATGCCCAACAGCCACCAGGGCATTTTTTCAGCAACGGTTAATACCCTTGTATTCCTCATCATCCAATGAAAGGCGACCATCAACACTACTATTACTGCAACTTTTAAAATGTTTAATGTACTAAGTAAGGCCTCGGCCTTGGGCATCGTGTAAAACATAGAAGTTAGCAGGTGCCATGCTGAAGTAAAATCAGGTGAACGGAAAAATACCCAGGTTACATTGATGAAGAAAAAAGTGATCATCGCATATATAAAATTGCGAATTGTTTTTTCTTTAAACTCTTTAGGAATCACACCTAAAACTCCTAGCTCCCCAGATGGTATTGCTGACAAAGCCACTGCTTTTGTTTTTGCACGAAAATCCTGAATGATTTTTTCGACCCATAAATAACCTCCGTGCAATGCACCCCAAACCACAAAGGTCCAGTTGGCGCCATGCCAAAGGCCACCCAGCAACATGGTGATCATTAAGTTGATGTATGTTCTGAATTTTCCGTTACGGTTTCCGCCCAGAGGAATGTATAAATAATCTCTCAGCCAGGCAGATAAAGTAATATGCCATCTTCGCCAAAAATCAGAAAAGCCAATAGCAGCATAGGGATATAAAAAGTTATGTGGTAACACAAAACCCAAACACAATGCCACACCAACGGCACAGGTGGAGTAACCGGCAAAATCAAAAAATATTTGTCCTGAAAAAGCCAATACACCCGTCCAGGCGTCGAGTGTTTTTAAAATTGCTTTTGAATTAAAAACATCATTGGCAGATTGTGCCAACATGCTATCGGCCAAAACTACTTTCATAAATAACCCAAGGCTTATCAACAATAACCCCTGCATTAATTGTTGTTGAGATGCCTTACGGGGCGATTCAAACTGCGGAACCAGTTGTGGCGGACGAACGATTGGGCCTGCAACCAGGTGTGGGAAGAAAGTTACAAAGAGAGAAAAATCCAGCATGGATTTAACCGGTTCACTTTTCTTTTTATACATATCAATGGTATAGCAAAGCGTTGTAAACGTATAAAAAGAAATACCGGCAGGTAAAATAATATTGGGTTTTGCAGGATGAAAATCCATTCCGAATACATTAATTAAATGCGTAAAATTTTCAAGTAAAAAAGTTCCATACTTAAAAAAACAAAGCATTCCCAGATTGCCGATAAGGCTCACCACCAATAATAATTTTCGCTTGTGTTTATTTTCCTGGTTATATAATGCCCGGCCTACAAAAAAGTCTACCACTGTAGATAACCACAGCAGTAAAATAAAAGGCGGATTCCAGGCAGCATAAAAAACATAGCTGGCCAGCAGGAGATTTATCTTTTTTACTTTCCAGCTAAAAGGCAGGTTATGCAAAATGAGCATAATGATAAAAAAAGCAACAAATGTTAATGAATTGAATACCATGATACAGTTAGTTAATGTTTAAATAATAAAGTACTATCAGTTTGAATGTGTAAACCAGTGCTGTTGTTCCAAAATTTTTATTAATTCTTTTGTATAATAGATTGCATTAGGTCGTGACAGATGTGACCATTCCGGACAGGTTAAGTTTTTCAATGACGGGTAATCCATAAAATGAATACCGTTACAATTTGTAATTGATATTAGCTTATCCCAATATTCTGCCCTGGGAAACTGAATTGGCTCATTGGCCCAATAACCACCACTGGATGGGGTTCGTACAAATATTACTTTCCCTCCCCTTGCTTTTATTTTGGCAACTGAATTTTGTACTTCAGTAAAGATCTTTTGCAAAGTGTCTCCAACAACTCCATGTTCTTTAGAAAGAGCCCCCCACATGGTCCATAACCCGGTTACCTGATTTTGCATGGATGTATCTTTCACAAATTCATCTGTCATTATTTCCTGCCGGGTGAAGTTTACGTAAGAGAATTTTTTAGGAAATATTCCATCGGGCCTTACCCCTTTCCGGCTGGGTATCCTTAAATCTGTTAACAAGGCATTTAATGAAAAAAAATCTTTGTCAAGGAAAAGTAATTTCGACTCCAATAAAAACCCAATCTGAGCACTTGCTTTTTGAGCGGGGGTTGCCTCTTTTAAATATTTTATCCGCATACTCATTTCTCCATCTTCACCGGGACTAAAGAACAACCCTTCGGTTACATCAATAATTAATTTACCCTTGAATTTTTCATCATTGGCAAGGTTATCCAGTGCAAGTCTTGGACAGGCCCCATGTAATGCTAATTGTACTACGCTTTCGCCACTTACATTTTCCCAGGTGGGTATATCCAGATCAAATTGTATTCTGGATGAACCAATAAAAACTGTTGAGTTTTCCTGCGATTGATAAACCCTGTCTCTGTTTTTTGCCCAAAGGTTTTGGTCGTCATTATAGGCCAAAGAAAACCCTTTGCTTCTCCAGAAATATTCCCATAGAATAAAAGCGGCCACAACAAGCAATAACATTAGTATAGCTGATTTGGCAAGATGATTCAAGTTATTAAGTTAAAAGGTTAAGTAAAATAAGCCTGCCGTTTGTTAGTGGTATCATTACTCCGTTAATTTATCGTAGTAATCGTGTTGGGAAATTTCCATCCCTTTTCGCTACTCAATATTTTAATAAAGATTTTTGTAAAGATTTTAGCATCTGACAAACTCAGATGAGAATTTTCAGGACAAATCATATGATCAATAGCAGGATAATCTGCATAATGAATACCTGGGCAATTGGTAAAAGCCAACAACCTGTCCCAATATTTCTCCCTGGGGAAAAACTTAGATTCGCCTATCTTAAATCCGCCACTGGACGGGGTTCTTACAAACAACACCTGCCCCCCCCTGGCTTTTATTTTATCAACTGAGGTTTTTACTGCAGTTAGTATCGAATCCATTTTGGTACCGCTTGCAGGAGGTTCTTTGCTGGCTTTTATAAATTCAACCCATATATTTTTTACTATGTTTTGCAGTGTGGTATCAGTTGAAAATTTATCGGTTAAATATTCCTGCCTGTTAAACTTTACCCTGCCAAAATCTGATGGAAATCCGTGGAAATTGTAAACCCCCGGCCTGTCTTTAATTGGTATTCCACCTAAACAGGCATTTAAAGAAAGCCACTCTTTATCTAAAAAAACAAAATTGGATTCCAGTAACCGGTTTATATAAAAACTTGCCTGTTGAGCAGGTGTTCGTTCTTTAAAATATTTCAAATTTTCAACCGGTCTGCGTGAATTGCCGGGGGCCGTTGAAAAAAATAATCCTTCTGTTACATCTACAACTAATTTTCCCTTAAAATTTTTATCATTGGCCAGGTTTTCGAGAACAGGAATGGGCGTACTGCCCACACAAGCCAATTGAATGGCGTGATCACCGGTAATTGTTTCCCAGGTAGGAATGTCCAAATCAAATTTGATGCGGGATGAGCCAATAAAAACGGTTGATTTATCTGCCGGTTCATAAACCTTGTCTCTTTGATGGGTCCATAAGGATGGGTCATCATTAAATGTAGTTTCAAAGCCCTTGCCCCGTAGATAATATTCCCAGCTTAATACAGCAATAAGGACCAGGCAAAATGTAAGTATGCCAGCTTTTGCCAAAGAAGAATTTTTCATTGTTATAATATTAATTAATGAAAAAAATTAAAGCAAAACGGGTGCTTTAATTTATTGAAAAAATTTGTGTAATTAGTATTGGCAATTAATGTTTCTGCTTTAAAGATAATAGCTAGAATTGATATTACATAATTATTAAGAAATTTATCGTTTTGCAACCATGGTTAAAATGGTAGCCACTCCCGTTACTTCACCCGTTTCATCAATCATTTCCACCAGCCACTTTACAATACCTTTATCAATGTCATCTCCTCTTTTAAAGTCTTCTGGTTTTTCTACAACACGTTTATCATTCAGCAGTTTTTGTTTGCAGGTAAGGCGTATGTGAATTTCGCTGCCGGGATAAACCGGTTTTGTAAAACGTAATTCATCAATACCATAATTCAGCAACACTGGATTTTTTTCGTAACTATCAACAAACAAACCGGCAGCAATGCTCATGATAAAATAACCATGTGCCACCTGCTGCTCAAACATGGTTCCTCTAAAATCGGTTGTTTTAATGTGTGCATAAAAATGATCGCCACTCAGGTCTGCAAACTTATCAATGTCTTCCGATGTGATCGTTCTTTTTTCGGTGATGATCTGTTCGCCAACTTCAAGCTCTTCAAAATATTTGGTGAATGGATGTTTGCCCGGATATTTTCCGGCAGCATATTGTTGATAAACATTGGTAATGGCTGTAATGGTTGTTGGCGAACCCTGGATGGCAGTGCGTTGCAGGTAATGTTTTACGCCTCGTAATCCGCCCATCTCTTCACCGCCGCCGGCACGGCCGGGACCGC
>JANMWP010000601.1:0-5168 GCA_031394065.1 Chitinophagaceae bacterium | reverse complement strand
AAGGCATCACTCTGCAGGTTTAAAAACTGATCGAGCGAAACTTTATACTTAACGCATAGCTTCTGCAATTCCTCAAAACTGATGGGTTTATCGGCCCTTATGCGGCGATAAGCACTGTCATTGCTGATTTCTAATAAATCAGCTATTTCATCCACAAAGGAAACATTTGCAGGCAAAATAGATTTGATGTGCTGGAAGAACCGTATCTGTGAATTATTTGATTCCATATATAAAGATTGAATAAATTTTATCAAATATCAATTGACCAAACAAAGTAATGATCCAGGTAAACTGTTTTTATTTCAACCCAAGCCTTGCCATCAACATTTCTTTTTTTGCCTTACTTACCGAAAGTTTTTCGCTATTTTTTAAAACTACATAGCCCCCATCTGTGCGAAGGAACTGAGCAATATAAGTGACATTAACTAAAGTAGAATGATGTATCCGTTGAAATATTTCGGATGGTAGTAATTCCTCCACATCGCCCAGTGTTCTTGATATCAGCATTGGTTTTTTCCCTGCTATAAATATTTTGGTATATGCCCCCTCAGCCTGGCAATAAACAATTGAAGATACATCTATAAACTCATACCCTTCCCGTTGGGGTAAAGCAATCTTATGTTCAGCAGAAGGCTGGTGCATATTACGCAACAGGTTGCTGATATGCTCAATGCTGCTGCCCTCATCCATTTTCCTTTTTACTTTTTGTACCGCCGCTTTCAAATCATCAGCAGCTATTGGTTTTAATAAATAATCAACAGCACTGATTCGAAAAGCTTTTGCTGCAAACTCGCCATGAGCTGTAGTAAATATGATTGAAAAATTTACAGCTCCCAGCACTTCCAGCATTTCAAAACCATTCATCCACGGCATCTCTACATCTAAAAAAACAAGATCGGGATTAAATTTTCTAATGGCCATTATTCCTTCTTTGGCTGAATAACAGGCTTCTGCTAATTCTATAGAAGGGCAATGTTGTTGCAGGTCGCTTAATAATGCCCTTACACAATGTTGCTCATCATCTATAATTATTGATCGTATCATGATAGCTCTTCTTTTATTTTAATAATAACGGTTGTTCCTGTTGCTGCTCCGTTTTCAGCTTTCTTATCAATAATTTCAAGCTCTGCCTTCCGCTGCTGCAACAGGTTATTTAGCTCCAGCCTTGATTGGGTAAGGTTTACTCCTTTGGATTGATGTGCAAGGCTACTGGCAGGCTTATTTTGTTGAGAAGACTCTCTTCCAATACCATTATCATCAATAACAATATCAATAACTGCATTTCGTTTAAGTACACTTAATGTAACCCGGCCCTCGCTGTTACGGGGCACTATACCATGCCAAATGGCATTTTCAATAAACGGCTGAATAATCAATGCAGGAACCCCTATTGACTTCAGGTCAACATCATTTTCAATGTTAACTGCAAAAGAAAACCTGGTATCAAACCGCATGGCTTCAAGCTGAAGATAATATTTACAGGTTTCAATTTCATCATACAGGCTAATCTCTTTTTTATCTGCATTATTAAACAACGTGCGGATGAGTTTAGAAAAAGTGGTAAGGTAAGTCACCGATTTTTCTTCTTCATGCTGCTGTATAAGTGATTTGATAGAGTTAAGACAGTTAAAAATAAAATGTGGGTTCATTTGGGCACGGAGCGCTTTTGATTCCAGTTCTAACAATTCCTTTTCGTGTTTTAATTTTTGCCGTTCCGATTTACGGATGAATTGAATCCTTCGTTGAACAAAATAAATGACTAGTGACGCAGCAGCTATTACACACAAAAATTTAAACAATGCTGTCTGCCACCAGGCCGGTGTAATAATAATAGTATATTCCACTGGTTTGACATCCCAGCTCCCTCCCTGCATTTGTGCCTTTAACCGGAATATATACTTGCCCGGGGCCAGCTTTGTAAACGTGATTTTCCTGTTGAAATAATTGGCATAATGCCAGTCTTTATCAAGCGGGCTTAACTGATAAGCATATTCAATCCGTTCAGGGAAAATAAATTCCTGTGCGGAAAATGAAAGGCTTATTGTATTTTGATAATGCGGCAATCTTACAACAATAACTGAATCATTGCCTGAATTAAAATAGGCCATGGAAGTATCGGCAAGTATAATATTTAACTGCGGTTTTAGCGCTAATGAATATTTTTTAAGGTTTGATAATTTAAAGTATTCAAAACTTCCGCTTTCCGCTATCAGCATATAACCATTACAATAAAGCAACGATTTATTGTCGGGGCTTGACAGTCCATTATCACGATCGAATATATAGGACTGCTGTTTTAAATAATCATAAACAACTATACCATTTTGTGAACGAAGAAGCATGAAATGCTTTTCTGCACCTGTGATAGCTGTATAATCTCCTTTTATCAGGCCCCTTGTTCCAAACTGAATAGAATCTTCACAATAAAGTGTTTCCGGGTTTATGATGCGAATACCATAATGAGGTATCATAAACCAGATACGACCATCTGCGTCAAGTGCCGACATGCAAATCCCGGAATAAAGTGGCAAATTGCCAAATAAGGATTGATGAGGAATAATAACAGTTTGTTTATTGTCCAGATTGTACCTGGCTATACCTGTGCTTTTTACCAAATAAATAAAATTTCTTTCCGCATCATACCATTGAGAAGTACCTTTTATTTCAACCCCTTCTGATTTTATCACCGGTGCTTTTATAGTATCAGCCTGTAACGTCTGGTGCCGGATACGATAAATGACACTGTCATTATCTTTATAAAGAATATCGCCGTTTTTTGTTGTTAGTACATCTAAAAAACCATCCTTTGTTTTTGTCCACTTTAATGAAGGAAGAACTTTTTCTAAAGGCAGAAACTGTTTACCTCCCGGTGGTAAGACATAATTTTCCGGCCCGGCTGTCCAAAAACGGCCGCTGCTGTCCTTTGTAAGTTTGTTTGCTATCCCTGCGTTATAAGTATAAAAATTGTTTATCTGCGGAACAGGGATAATTTTAACTAAGTGAAAGTTTGTGTCAAATACATGCACCCCGGCACCATAAAAAAAAGATCCGTAAAAATAATTCGTCGCTTTGTCAAAATAAATACCCCGTAATTGCGGGATGCTGATCTTGTTTGTATTGGGAATTTTCACTGTCTGCAACTGAATATGACCCGGAACAGCAATATACAATAAGCCCCGCTGCAGCAGCCATACATTCCCCTGCCTGTCATTGGTTACAAAACGGGTTTGTTCCTGGCTATAATCATTATTGGTAACAGAAAAATATTGCACTTCTTCTGTTTGACTATCAAACAGGGCCGTTTTATAATCATATATCCCCAGTAAAAATTTGCCCGTCGAAAGCCTGGCAAATTTGGGAATGACATAGCCGATATAACGCTCCGTAGTTTTAAGTCTTGCCCCGTGAAGGAATAATTTCACTTTCCCGGTATGGGTATTGTATTTCCCAAAACCTCCCGCCCATGAATTAAACCAGATAGTAGAATCATTCTCTACGTCCATTTTCTGGATATCGTAATGTTCGCCTGTTGCAGCACCAGGAAGGTAATGCCCGGGGTTTGTTACTTCAAACCGTTGTTCAAATGTTTTCTTTTTTTTATCAAACAGGTAAATGCCATGATAGCTGCCGATCCAGAGTTTGTTGGTATCCGTGGCATGAGTTGCCAAACTCTTTACGGTATTAAACCTCCGGTCTGCCCAGCTATCGGGTTTGGAACCATCCAGGTTGATATGATCCAGTCTGTTATGAAAGGGATCATACACAAAAAAACCATTAGCTTCCGAACCTGCATATACCCGGCCATCTGTATTGCAATACAATACATCAAACCTGATATCAGGCGCCTGGTGATTATCACTGAATGTATAAGATAAACTCGTAAATGATCTGGTTTTTCGGTTATAATAATAAAGCCCTGAATGTGTGCCTATGTAAAAATTATGACTCTTATCTTCTGTCATTGCACCAATTCTGTTTAACTCAAAACTATTGGCTTGTTGAAGCGATGAATAATAAGTCACTTCCGACCCATCAAAAGAGGTTAATCCCTGTGCTGTTGAAAACCATATTAACCCATCTTCAGAAAAGAAAAAATATTCTGAAGTAATGGGAGGCATAAAAGGATGGGTTACCTGTTTAAAGACAGGTAATTTATCTCCCCCATAATTTTCCTGTGCTTTCAAAAAAAGAGTAGCCAGTAAAAATATGGTAGCAATAGTATATCTCATTACTTGAATTCAATCTTTAAATCTACTTTATTCCTGTTGTTTTTAATAATCGGGTTTGGCAATTAGCTGGTTTGTACTGATAACTGACCTGGTTTATTATATATCCTTACCCCGGTGTCAATCTGGCCGCCACTAATTAGTCAAATTATCTCCGCAAAGCTTCAAATAGGATTGAGACAGGTTAATTCACCTTACTTACGCAGCATAATATAAGCAACTGCCAAGCCGGAAGGTTTAACTGCAAATTGACGGTTTGATTTAGATGCTGTTGGAAATAATTTAGTGGGAGAAATATTTAAAATGAAAAAAGCAACCGATGATTTATGGGATTTTAAATTGTTGGGAGTAAGGAATGTTGGAAATGATGTTGAGGCAATTTCGCCTTTATATGCTGAAAAAATGGTTGCTGGGCACTTGCTGTGTCTATAGTACAGTTTGTTTGGTAATAACTGCCGCACGCAGAATTTGTTTTAGTATTAATTACGACGGTAAATAATCAAATTTGCATTTTTTGCAATAAAAAATAAAAAATACCACAAACAGGTAAGAATAAGTTGCAATTACTGATAAAACGAATGTAGGCGTATTTATCAATTAGGAATCGCTTTCACTGCATTATAGTTTTGGGTTGTTAATCAAAATTCATCAACATAAAATAAAAAATTATGAAAAAGAAAATCTTCTACTTCCTTACAGCTTTACTTCCTTTTCTCACAGGCTGTAAAAAAGACTCCCCTCCTCCTGTTACTGATTCTTCAAAAACCGTCTCGTTTAATATTGACGGGAATCCAAAAACATTTAATACTGCTGTATCTGCCATGTATACAAATACGCAAAATGCCTACGAACTCACTGTCGTTGCATACAAACAGCAGGGTCTTGGTACAAGAATGGAAATAACAATCACCTCTCCAAATCCAATAACGCAGGGAACCTATA
>JANMWP010000564.1:0-2264 GCA_031394065.1 Chitinophagaceae bacterium | reverse complement strand
GTTGCTGAAGGTGCAAGAGAGGGCGGTTTGGTTTTTTAATTATAAAATTTCTAATCAGAAAAATAGATGTCAAATTTAATTTTAAACAAAGTAAAAGCCGGTGACCTGGAATTGAAAGACAAGGTGGTTGCCATTAACCGTGTAGTTAAAACAACCAAAGGTGGTCGTGCCTTTAGTTTCTCTGCATTAGTTGTAGTTGGTAACGAAGCCGGAGTTGTTGGTCATGGTTTGGGAAAAGCTAAAGAAGTTCAGGAAGCCATTACCAAAGGTATTGAAGATGCAAAAAAGAATTTGATAAGAATTCCTTTGATGCATGGCACTATACCTCATGATCAGTTATCTAAAGAAGGCGCTGCAAAAGTTTATATTAAACCGGCTGCACATGGTACCGGCGTAATTGCCGGAGGCAGTATGAGAGCTGTTTTGGAAGCCGCAGGTATTACCGATGTGTTGGCCAAGAACTTAGGTTCTGCAAATCCGCACAACGTGGTAAAAGCTACTTTTAAAGCATTAGCTACCTTACGTGAACCCATTGCAGTTGCAAAAACACGTGGTATTTCTTTAAAGAAAGTATTTAACGGATAAATTTTAAGTCATTGGTCATTAAGTCATTTTGTGATATCACGGTTGCTAATGACTTAATGACAAATGACAAATGACTTTATAATTATGAAAAAGATAAAAGTAACACAGGTTAAAAGTGTAATTGACCGCTCGGAGCGCCAGAAAAGAACAATGGTAGCTTTAGGACTAAGAAAAATGAATGCTTCTGTTGAAGTAGAAGCTACTCCTTCAATATTAGGTATGGTTACAAAAGTTAATCACCTGGTAAAGGTTGAAGAAATCTGATTTGAAGATTTGAAGATGAGCCGATTTGAAAATTCCGGTTCTTCATCTGCAAATCATCAAATTCCCAAATTATCAAATTAACAAGCGAGGGGTGATTCCCCGTAAGTACAAAATCAAAAAATAAAATGAAACTACACACACTCAAGCCTGCAAAAGGCGCAACACACAAAGAAAAAAGAATTGGCCGTGGTGAGGCAAGTGGTAAAGGTGGTACATCTACCAAAGGTAATAAGGGCGGACAAAGCCGTGCAGGTTACAAAAGTAAAAAAGCACACGAAGGCGGACAGATGCCTATTCAACGCCGTGTTCCAAAGCGTGGATTTACAAACAACAACCGTATTGAATTTAAGGTTTTAAACCTGGGTCAGATTGATACGCTTGCAGAAAAATACAGCATTACAGAATTCAGCCTGCAAAATTTATACATTAACGGTTTAATAAGCCAGTTTGATAGTGTAAAGGTTTTAGGTAATGGCGAACTGAAAGGCAAATTTACTTTTAAAGTGAATGCAGCCAGCGAAAAAGCTAAAGCAGCCATTGAAGCAGCCGGAGGAACTATAGAGATAATAAAATAATTTCACCGATATTTGCCCGACCCACGCTTAGCGGGGTCATTTTTAATTTAGCGCAAAACACTTAAATCGTTTAAATTCTGTGAAGAAGTTCATTACAACACTTAAGAATATCTGGAGCATTGAGGAGCTACGCAATAAGATAACTTTCACTTTGTTGCTGATTTTTATCTACCGCTTAGGTTCCTTTATTGTATTGCCGGGTATCGATCCCAATAAATTAGCAACGCTGGCAGATAGTTCTAAAAGCGGTATGCTTGGATTGCTTGATACATTTGTGGGTGGTGCTTTTTCCAAGGCATCGATTTTTGCATTGGGTATTATGCCATACATTTCTGCTTCAATCTTTATGCAGTTGATGACCATTCTGGTTCCTCAAATGGCAAAAATTCAGAAAGAAGGTGAAAGCGGCAGAAAGAAAATTAATCAGTGGACACGTTACCTTACTGTTATTGTAACTGCATTTCAGGCAGCTGCTTATATTGGGTATTTAAAAAGTCCGGGTAATGTAGAAGCTATCATACCTGCTTTCAGTTCTTATTTCTGGATATCAACAGTTATCATTCTTACAGTAGGTACTTTGTTTGTAATGTGGCTTGGCGAAAAAATTACTGATAAAGGTTTAGGTAATGGTACTTCTATCATCATCATGGTTGGTATATTGGCCCGTTTACCACAGTCTTTTGGTCAGGAGTGGGCTGCCAGGTTTACAAGAGGAGCCGGCGGTATCTTAATGATTTTAATTGAAATTGTTTTATTAATTGCTGTTATATTGGGAATTATACTTTTGGTACAGGGTACCAGAAAAGTTCCGGTTAATTATGCAAAACAAATTGTTGGTAA
>JANMWP010000560.1:0-2316 GCA_031394065.1 Chitinophagaceae bacterium | reverse complement strand
TATATGTGATACTGGATTGGGAAAAAGATTTGAGTGGTATGGAAATGGAAGCAAACCGTAAAAATGATTATGAGTTTGATCAAAAATATTTTCATACAACTCAAACAGAATTAACCATTCCCGAGGGTTATAAAGTAGATTACATGCCGGCTGCTTTCAAAAAAAATACACCTAACTGGTCATTTGAAGGAAGCTATGTAAACAAGGGAAAAACAATTGTATACAGTAAAAATATAATCATCAATAAACCCATATTAAAGAAAACTGATTTTGCCGGATGGAATAATTTTATTGGGGAAATCAATAAATTTTACAACGACCAGGTTGTATTGAAAAAATAAAAACTAAACGAAAACCTATGATTCGTAATTACATCATTATTTGCTTTACAGCCCTGTTGCCTCAGTTTATATTTTCGCAAACCCCTTCAATTGGAGAAAAAATTGAAGAAGAATTTAAATTAACTGCAGTGCCTGAAAAATGGAAGAATGAAAGTGCTGTAATTATTGGCATGAAGGAAGAATATTTATTTAAGCGCCAGATTTTAAAAGGCCGGAACACAGCAGGTGTTAATATAAAAGAGTTTGTACACAAGCGGATAAAATTACAGGATAAAAATGCAGTTGAAAAATTTTCAACATTCTATTATGTTACCATGGGATTGGATGGTAAGGCTGAATATAAAGTGATAAAAAGTGATGGGAAAGAGGTTGCCATTGACATGAAAAGCGCCATTGAAGAAGAACAGGAGGTACCTGAAATTTACAGACCCATTTATTTTAAGCTGAAAGTAAAATCTATGAAAATTGCCATCCCTGACCTGGAAACCGGTGACATCATTGATTATACCGTAAGCTCAACCCTTGATTGGGATATGAAAACTGAGGGCATCAATTTTACGCCATTCATATTTTCGCTCTCCAACAATTATCCAACTTTATACCAGCAATACCGCTTTACCATGGCCAATGGTATGAAGGTTAAATACCGCAGTTACAATGGTGCTCCCAATCTTAAGTTTGATAGTAAAGCATCGGTTTATGGCGAAAGAGAAACTTACCTGAGCTATTTTTTTCTTGACAAAGACCGTGAAAAATCAGATGACGAACGCTGGAGTTTTGAACTGCGGAGTACACCCAGTGTAAAATTCAGGGTGGTGTTTTTAGATTTTGATCCGGGAGACAGAACACTGGGTGAAGCCACAGTTGACCGCTCGGGACTTGATTATGAAAATGTGTACAGGGGATATGCCGGTGCGGCGTTATACAGCACACCAATTGTTACTTCGCTCGTTGCTTATACTACACAATACATCAGTAAGAAAAAGGAGGACGGTGTTTTAAAAACAGACATCGACATCGCTAAAGAGACTTATTACTGTTTACGAAAAGTTTTTTTAGAAATGTATTACAAAGGGCCGGTACATTCCGATCTTGAAAAATATTTCACCGGTAAAAAACTGTATAAAAAAATACTTAAAGCCGAGGCTAAGGAAGAAAAAAAAGAAGAAAAGGAAGATGAAATCAGAATGAATGCAGTAACATTCTGTACAGCTTTGCGTTCGGTGCTGATAGCGCAGGGTATCGGATCGGAATTGTTTGTGTATGTGCCCCGCAAACTGGGTACCTGGCGTGATGCAATTTTTATGGAAGAGCTGGATTTTGTTATGCGGGTTAAAATAAAAGACAAGGCTTATTTTCTGGAGGCACTTAATAATTTTGATGCATTTGGTACACCGCATTCATACCTGGAAGGTGCAGAAGGTTTAAGTATACGGTATGATGAAAAAGACAGTTATTATAAAGTAACTGCGCCTGCTACACCCGCCCAGGCCAATCTGTCCAGAGAAGATTTTACGGTTAATTTTACAGATGCCATGGATCTGATTAATGTAGAAAGAACCAGTTCTTACACCGGTTCTCAAAAAGCAGATGTAATTGGCAAAGCAAATTTAGACCGGGCATACCTGAACACCGACTTTGAAAAATATTATGCCGAACCTTTAACCAAAGGCAAAAAAAGTGATGCAGCAACCCCCGTTAATAATAAATATGAATATGCCGATAAAGATGACCAGATAAAAGAACGCAAAGAACTTTTTGAAAAATTAGTGAAGGATGATGAACTGGATGTTGATAAATACAATGACTTTGAATTGTTGCAGGATGGCCGTTCAGGCGACTCAGCCGTACTTAAGTACAAAGAAAAATTCAGTTTAAAAAAACTGATCAGCAAGGCTGGTAAGAATTATATTTTTGAAGCCGGTAAATTGATAGGAGGGCAGCTAAAACTTGAGCCCAACGAATTGAAGGAAAG
>JANMWP010000536.1:0-5371 GCA_031394065.1 Chitinophagaceae bacterium | reverse complement strand
GTATTTGTTTTAAGTATATCGCCAGCCAGGTCTTTTATGTATTCTTTTATGTACACATGCACCGTGCTGTCAGATTCGTACAGCTTGTTATGTACCAGTGCCATGCTTTTAATTCTTTCCTGCGATTGCTTAAGCTGGGCTTTCATTTTTTCATCGTTGTTATCTTTAAACTGCATAAACAATAAGCCGTTGATAATCTGCAAATTGTTTTTTACCCGGTGATGAATTTCTTTTAAATGAATTTCTTTTTCGTTGTTGCTTTGTTCCGATTTGTTTAAATTATTTGCTAACGTTTGTGCCTGCAATTGTTCATTGCCTAAATCTTTTTTTAGTGTATTTATTCTAAAAAATAACGCAATGGCAAAAGTTATTGCAAGGGATAGTATTGCTAAATTGGGTAACAGCTTTGCTCCATCATTTGCTGTAGAGTTTATTATAAAATAAACGGCAACGAGTATCATAAAAAATAACGGTAAAATATTAGCTACTAAAAAATATTTACCAAACATATATTTTCGTTTGTAAGCAATTACCCCTACCAAAATAATAAGCAAAAGAATAATTACTATAGCAATATTTATGGGCAATGTAAAATAATTAAAGCAAAACCAAATGCCTGTAATAGTTGTTATAGTTGGAAAAATTATTGTAATAGCGAATGCTGCGTTGATGTATTTTAAAACCTTATCCCATTTTGGAAGAATGGCTTTAGTTTGCAAATAATTTCTAGTAAATTTTACGAACCCTATTATTAATATCAAAATGGCAAATTGGGTTAAAACTTGGTTTGTATTAAAATAATAAACATATCCTTCTTTACTCAGCAATACTTGGTACAAACGAGAAGAAAATAATAAATTGAAATATTTATTAACACCAGTAATATAAATGGCAGCACCTATTAGTATAAGTAAGTAATACAAAAAAGTTTTGTCTTTAAAAACAAAATAAATATATAAATTGTACAGAAATAAAATTAAAATAATTACCAAAGTTATAATCCAAATAGTATAACTACGCTGTTCCTTTTGCTTAACAATAGTTGCTTTAGTTAAATCAAGATGTACATGAGTACTATCTTTAAAACTAGCCAAAGCACTTACATTCATCCGTACAAAAAAAGTATTTTTTTTATTGTTTTCAATGGTTATCGGGAAAAAGGAAAACAATCTGGTACTATTACTTTTACCCAAGCTACTAGTAGCATTTTTCCATTTTTTTTCTTCGTTATCGTAAAAATAAAAGCTGTTATCTATAAACGGGAAAACAGACAGGTAGTATTCCTGCGGATAATTGAATGGATTTTCTACAGAAAATTTTACCCAGTAATAATTATCGGGTTTAAAATTATGCAGTAATGGGTTGCTGGTAAAAGCCAATGTGCTGTCGGCTGCTATACGCTCAAAACTGTAATTACTATCTGCTAATATTTCAAATTGGTTAATAACTTCTTTATCTGCTTTGGTTAATACATTGGGTTGTGCAAATGCACTGCCTGTGTAAAACATAAAAATAAGTAAACAATATTTTTTTTTCATACTAACAATATAATTTTAACCCATTGGCAGAGTTAATTTTTATCCATTTATGTAATAAAATTAAAGAATTGAAAATTTAATGAATTTCCCCACCACCCCCACCCAAATAGGTGGGTACACCCACCTATTTGGGTTAATTAGCCCACCCTTACAGGTATATCTTCCCACCTTAAACCCAAATTAACCCACCTATCTACCTTAATTACCCCACCCCTAATGGTTAATTAACCCACCTCATTACCCTAATTAACCCACCCCTTTACCTTAGTTTACCTACCTGCTTACCCAAATTAACCCACCTTGTTACCCGAATTAACCCACCTTGCAGATGCGGTTAATTAACCTAAAAGGTTAATTGCATTTAGGTTTCAGGTGGGGTTGAGCCTGTTAGCACCTCAACTGCAAAAGTTGCTTAAGCTTATGCGAAATTGATTTATAAAAGACTAATCACGCAATAATAAAATATGCTTTACAAATTAACTCCGCCTACAGATTAACTTTATCAGCTACATGGATAATATCTATCCTTTTACAATTTTTAATTTTTCAAATAATGCCTCATTGTAGCTTTTGCCAATGGGCAGTGTTTTATTATGTACAACCACTTCTTCTGAATCAAAACTTTTTAACTGGTGCAGGTTAACAATGTATGATTTTTGTATCCGCAAAAAATAATGTGGCAACACTTCCTGCAATTTTAAGAGGGTTGTTTTTAAAGTAAAATGGGTTTCTGTGGTAAACAAATTCACGTAATTATCACTTGCTTCGGCATACATCAGTTCTTCCAGCAATATTTTTATAAATTTATTTTTATGGCGGATGAAAAAGCCGTCGTTTATTAAAATTATTTCTTCCTCCGGCTCTGCCTTTATTTTTTGATTACCGAAATTTACGAGTGCAGTTTCTATAGCAGCATATAGATCTTCTTCGGTAAAAGGTTTAACAAGATACGCAGCAGGCCTAGTTTGCTTGGCTTTATCAATGGTGCCTTTATCGCCATGGCTGGATGCAAAAATGAATGGGATATGAAGGTTGTCTGAAATGTAGTTTGCTATATCAATGCCATTTTTATCGCCCTTTATGCCTATGTCTATAATTGCAATATCTGGCTGGTAGTTTTGAAGTGCAGCAACCGCATCCTCATAATTGGTGCAAATACCAACTACCTCATAACCCAAATTAAGCAGGCAACCCTGTATATAATCAGCAATAATAAATTCGTCCTCAACTATTAAAACCTGTATTTGTTTTGGCATTAAATAACACTTTACAAAAGCCGTTGTTTAGGAAATAAGATTAATCTTATCAAATATACAATCTTTCACCCTTTAAAAACACCGGTTTACCCACCTAAACCGTCTGTTTATCCCCTTTGAAAAAAAAAGTCCGATAGGTTTTACAATCTTACCGTTAATTAGAGAAAATTTTTGAACTAAACATGATTTGAATTTTCAAAAGCATAAACCTTAATTACAAAAACCTACGTTTATGAACAAGAAGTTATACCTGAGATTACTGTTACTACCTTTTTTTATTTTTATAGTTAGTTTTTCTCAAGCCCAAACAATAACAGCTAGTGAAGTAAGCGGTAGCAATGCAGCCTGCTTTAACCCTGATTTGGTAAGCAATTGTTACCCCGGTAATTTTTTTTGCGATAATATATATAAATATAACAAGATTTTTTTATTTTTTTTAGAAAACAAATACTAAACTTGTACCCGTAAGCGCATTTGCCGTTAGCAGATGTTGCCTGCACAAGTTACCAAACCTTAATAACCTTAACCATTTATGAGAAAGATAAACTCTCCATTGCATGATATGCACTATTGTGCTGATTCCACAAAAACCCAAACTGTAAATTTTTTTTACCAGCAAAGTCTTATAAACTATAACAGCATGTTTAACTGCCAAACCTTACGTTACAATAAAACTGCCTTTTTGCATTACTGCAAATACCGGTTTTTAAAAACAATATTTACCTTTTTTTCAGCCCTGTGCTGTTGTATGCAGGCAAAAGCCCAACCTGCTATTCAGCAGGGCAGCAAATTAGCTGACAGGGGCAATAAAATTCTACCTGTTTTGTTAACGGCTTTTGCAGCCATTTTTTTAACTACTGTTTCGCTTTCGCAAACTTATACCTTTACTAATGCCAGTGCAATCGGCATGAATGGCCCAACACAGGCACAGATAAATACAGCCTATACTGCAACAACACTGGCCGGGCTGGTTACTATTAACACCCAGGGTGTGCAGGAATGGATTGTGCCGGCTACGGGTATTTACCGGATTGAGGCAGATGGTGCAGAAGGCGGTCAGTCTTTATTCGGCCCTACTTTGGGAGGCCGTGGAGCAATAGTAAGGGGTGAGGTTTCTTTAACAGCAGGCACTAAATTATATATCATCGTTGGACAAAAAGGAGGAAGCAGTAATGTGGAATTTTCTTCTCCTGGTAATGGAAATGAAGGAGCAGGCGGCGGCGGCTCATTTGTAGCTTTTGGAACCTCTTTGGCAACAAGTACATCCTTAATGGTGGCGGGTGCCGGAGCCGGTGGAACCCGGGCCTGTTGTGGGCCTGGCGCAGGACTGGATGCAGCGACTACTACAGCAGGAGTGAATGGTAATGTGGGTGGCGCAGGAGGTATTAACGGAAATGGCGGCTTGAATGGTAGTGCAGCCGGTACAAATTATTCTTCGGGCGGCGGCGGATTTTTTACTGGCGGGCAAGCCGGGCAAGGCGGATTTGGTGGAGCGGCATTTGTGGCAGGAGGTATTGGAGGTATTGGAGGCAATGGAAATCTTGGTTATAGCAACTCTACTGACCGCATTGATGGTGGCTTCGGCAGCGGAGGTTCTGGCCGTGGTTCTTCTTACTGCGGCGGCGGTGGTGGTGGTGGCTATTCAGGCGGCGGATCCGGTGCATCAACCGGTCCAAGGCAGGGCGGTGGTGGCGGTTCTTTTATTTTCGCATCTGCGGTAAATGTTGCTACTTCTAATGGCTTATATAATGGTGCCGGTACTTTAAATGGGCTTATTACGAATCTGAATGCATGGAATTTAAACCAGGGTAAAGTGGTTATAACATTATTATGCCCAACCATTACGGTTACCAACCCAGCTGTAACAACCGGTACTGCCGGTGTAGCTTTCAGTCAAACATTCACGGCGTCAGGCGGCGCAGGTCCATATACATTTACAACAGCAAGTACGTTACCAGCTGGCTTAGGCTTATCAACAGCCGGTGTATTAAGTGGTACACCAACACAAGCCGGCACTTTCCCAATTGTAGTTACAGCAACAGATGCCGGTAGTTGCACAGGTAACGGGCCAACTTATAACCTGGTTATAAATTGTATAACCAACAACTGGCTGGGGGGTACCAGCAATAACTGGTTTACTGCCTCCAACTGGTCATGTGGTATAGTACCAACTGCTACAACAGATGTTGACATTCCAGCCGGCACACCCAATCCATGTGTTATTCCATCAGGTACTGCACAGGTACGTAACCTTACTATTAATGCAGGGGCTGTACTTACCAATAATGGTACATTAAATGTAAACGGCGGTGGCGTTGTTACCACTGCAGGTATCTATAAAGGTAGCGGTACATTCAATGGAGCATTGTATAATAATAATGGAGGTGTTGTGGCACCAGGCAATTCGCCGGGCTGTACCGTATTTGGTGCAGGTTATACCAATGGCAGCGGTACCGAGCAAATTGAAATAGGAGGTTTAACGCCATGTACACAACATGACCAATTACAGGTAACAGGCACGGCAACTTTAAGCGGTATCTTAGATGTAGTATTGTTTGGCGGCTTTGTACCTTCTTG
>JANMWP010000512.1:0-2668 GCA_031394065.1 Chitinophagaceae bacterium | reverse complement strand
CTACCAATAGGAAAGGATTTAGGCAGGTAACCCATTCCCCAGAAACTGCCACGTTCAACTAATAAACATAATTTTTCTTCTTCTTTTATTCCTTCATCTATCAAAACAAAACTTGGCAGATTTTCAGTTAAAGCATCCAGCGCTTTTTTAATTTTCAGATTATAAATACCCGGAGGCTCCAATGCTTCATCCTCCTTTTCTGCAAACGGAGTTTTATCAATAAAACAGAGCCTGGCATTTAAATCAAATTCGGCCACCATCTTTTTCAGCAACACCAACCCTTCGTTCAGCAAATTAAAATTGTACACATGCTGCAGATTTTTTTTCTTTTTATCAATGGCCAAACGGATATATCCACGGTTATCTTCAAAAGAATATAAAGCATACTTTATGAGTGGCTGTTTTTGGCTTTTATTATACCTGGGCCATAATCTTTTTATCTCGGTGCTTTCAAACACAATGGCTTCCAGCTCGGTTGCACATTGTTTATAAGAAACTTTATAAATGTTACGAATAAAATTTTGTCTTTTTAAATCGGGGTTATTGTGTGTAAAATGGCTGCTTACTCTTTTCTTAAGGCTGATAGCTTTACCTACATAAATAATTTTGTCTTTACTGTTGTGAAAATAATAAACCCCTGGTTTTGATGGCAGATTATCTATCACTTCCTTATCTAAATTCATGGGCAGCCAATGCTCGGCAGATGTTCGCTTTAACATCAGGTCAATATGGGTTTGAGCACCATTGGCCAGCATATATTCAAACAACTTAACGGTAGCTTTGGCATCGCCACCAGCCCTGTGCCTGTTTTCAATTTTTATTTTTAAAGACCTGCAGAGGTTACCCAAACTATAAGATGGCAGGCCGGGAAAAACTTTGCGGCCCAAACGTACAGTACATAATTTTTTTGCCGTTAAATCGTAACCCGATTGTTTAAACTGATGCTTTACAAATGAGTAATCAAAGTTTACATTGTGGGCTATAAAAACATTGTTATTCAGCATTTCAAATAACACATCAGCAATTTCATCAAATACAGGCGCAGTTGCTACCATTGCATTATCAATGCCTGTAAGCGATGTAATAAATTTTGGAATGAGTTGTTGTGGATTGATGAGGGTTTCAAAATGTTTGATCACCCTTTCTCCGTCGTGTATAAACACCGAAATTTCGGTAATACCATTAGCAGATGCATGGCCTCCTGTTGTTTCAATATCTACAATTGCATAATTCATCGGGCATCGAAAATAGTAATTAGTTTAGTTGTAAAGAGAATTTGTTTGGAAATAATTACAGCAAGTTGCTGCGCAAATCCAATTGCCACTTTTTAGCCACGAATTACACTAATTTCCACGAATGATTCGTGCTCATTCGTGTAATTCGTGGCAAGAAAACAGATAATGTGGTTCAAACTTTTATTTTAGCAGAACATATAAATTTACATGAAAATTATTACTGCTTTTGTTCATCAGGATGCGTAAATTTATGTACCGCATCCTTATGCTTTATCATTTTAATTGCCTGTATCAATGCTGTTAAGGTAAAAATCCCTCCTATCACCCAATTGAGGTATTGCTGACTGTTGGCAATCCGTTGCACCAGCCATTTGCCACCAAAAATAAAAACACAGTTTCCAGCCAGGGTTCCAAATCCAATGCCCACAATGTAAATATTGTATTGTGCTTTTACAGGCTCCAGAATTTTTTTGGTAAATAAAACCGTACTCCAGCCAAACCAAAATGGTATTTGCACCGGATTGATAGCACACATAAACATACCTAATAAAAAACGGTGCATATTATTCTGCAGCAATACATTTTTAGCATTGCCACCATCTTTGGTTGCGGCTATAAAACTACCAACAGCCAAGGCAATGATAATGAGAAGGGTGAACCATTCCATGGCTTTCATCAGCTTTTCCTGTTTGCGTATCCAGTCCACACCAATCAATGATATGCGTACATAAATCATCTCAACCAATAAAGAACCTATGGAAAAATACATGGCATTTTTAATGCTTTCCTGAATACCAATCTGCATAGCAGCCACATTGAGTGTGCCCAGTGGTAAAGAACCAAGGAAACTGATGAATAAACCCCAGAAGAAAATACTTAATAATTTTGGCATCGGGCAAAGATAAAGAGCTAGGTCTATATCAACCAATAAGATATAATTAAAACAGAAATGGTTTACTTAGCAAAAACAGACAAGGATACTGTTAAATTATCAGACAAGGAAACGCTGCTGCCGCCCACACCAAAATCTCTTCTGTTAATTTTAAATTCGCCGTCGAAAACATAGCCGCCATTTTTAGGCGTAGCTCCAAATCCAAACGCTATGGGCTTTGTAACACCTTTGATGGTTAAGTTACCATTCACATAAAACCTGCCGGCAATGGTTGAAAATGCGACTTTAGTGCTTTTAAACTGTATTGTTTTATAAGTTGCCGCATCAAAATATTCGGCTTTTCGTAAATGTTCATCACGGCTTTCATTGTCTGTATCAATTGTACCGGCATCAACGGTTATATCAAAAGCCGATGCTGCCGGGTTTGCAGGGTAAAATTTTATATTCCCTTTTAATCCTTTAAAATCGCCGCCTGTTTTTATACCAAAGTTTTTAATTACAAAACGCACTTTGCTGTCTGCATCAACCGTTGTTAATGTTG
>JANMWP010000459.1:0-4076 GCA_031394065.1 Chitinophagaceae bacterium | reverse complement strand
TCAACTACATCAGCTGGTTCGTCATCTTCTTCGTGGTGCTTTGGTTTAACCCACTCAATTCCGGCGTACACAAGAAAGATTGCAGTTTCTGTCCACATTCCAATGGTTAGCATCATATCAGCATAAGACTGGTGAGTAAGTTTTGCCCAGGCAGCGAAGATGATTACTGCAGCTCCGGCGCTTACCAAAACATCAATTAAAGTTAAAAAGGTTCTTTTGTTGTGCGGCATGATTTAAAAGTTTAGAGTTTTAATTGGTGGTTATTTAAAGTTTATTGTAAAAAATAAGAGTACCTGTACTTTATCAGGTGTCAGGTACTCTCAATAAATTTAGTTTAGAAATTTTCTTATTTTTTCTTTCCTTTTTTCTGTGCTGGTGGTAAATCAATTACACAACGGAAACCGATATAAGATTTAGTTGTATCCTGGTATTCGTATGAGCGTGATCCACATCTTAAGAAATAACCAACATCTTTCCAGCTGCCACCGCGTAAAACCTTACGTTTATCACGTGGTTTATCAGTTTCTTTAGCATCGTACCTGATATCGGGATTCATATCATGCTGGAAATTATAAGCTCCTTCATAATATAAAGATGAGGTCCACTCGGCAACATTACCTGACATATTATATAGTCCAAAATCATTTGGCCAATATGCATCAGCACGTACGGTATAAAATCCACCATCTTCGGGATAATTGCCACGGCCGGGTTTAAAATTAGCTAAAAGGCATCCTTTTTTATTTCTCAGGTAATATCCACCCCACGGATAGTCTGCTTGTGAGCGTCCGCCCCTTGCAGCATATTCCCACTCTGCTTCTGTTGGTAATCTAAAATCATTTTCGGCTGTCTTTTTCTTAGATTCGAGGTATGCATTTAAATAATGTGTTCTCCATTCACAAAAGGCTGTTGCCTGTTTCCAGCTAACTCCCACAACAGGATAATTACCAAATGCAGGGTGGCTAAAGTATTTCTTAGCCATTGGTTCGTTATAAGAATAAGCAAAATCTCTTACCCAGCATAATGAATCCGGATAAACAGGAATAGCTTTTTTAATTATAAATTTTGAACGGGGAATAGTAGCATCCTTATTTTGGGCCGCAGCCTTATAATCAAAAATTTCTGACTGATATACAATTTTTGTTGCATCCAGTTCTTTTTTACCAAAAATCCGGTTATCCGGTGTAACGATGATTGCATCTACTTTTTCCATAGTTGCCTTATCACCCCATTTGATTGTATTTGCTTTCTTCCAGTCAATATATTCATTACCATCGGTGCCCTGCTTAACATACCCCATCAGCTTGGCAGCAATTGAATCTCTTACCCAATTGGTAAACTGGCGGTATTCGTTATTGGTAATTTCGGTGGCATCCATCCAGAAACCACTTATAGAAACTGATTTGTTTCTTGCAGTGAGTGCATAGCTCAAATCCTCATCACTGGAGCCCATATGAAAAGTTCCGGGTGGAATATAGACCATTCCGGGTGGCTTTGGCAGACTCCATTTAGACCCTGGTGCAACCCCAATGAGTTGGCCCTTATCAACAGCATAACCGCTGCTTGATTTAGATTTACCGCCAGATTTCTTACAACTGGTAGTTAAAGATGTGATAGCTATTGCAGCTACTAGATAAAACAGCCTGTACTTCATTGTTTTTAACTTTGAGGGTATTGGGCAAATGTAATGATTATTTTGATTTATCATCATTTTAATGATTGATTCAATAATTATTTTTAACTAGAAAATAGCCCTGAAAATTGTAAACGATAGAAAAACACAAATATTGTGTTCATTCGTTCAAAACTTATACCACTTTGTGGCTTCAATTCTAAGATATTTTCAAATACCATATGCTGGGCAAAAGGATGATTTTTTATTACATGGATAATTGGAGACGTAATTTCGATAGTTTTTGTTTACCAACAAAAAAAACGGGCTAGTTTCTTTAAATTATTATGTTTATTGTAAAACATAAATTACCAGTTGCTATTGATATTTGGGGTATTCCTGGAATTTAAAAGTATAGCACTACTGTTAAATTATTTTAAAATATCATTTACTATAACATAGGCTGATGCAATATTACAAGCACTTTTTATAAAAATTAAACACAGAAAAAATAAATAATTACCCATCATAAACGAATCAGTAAATACTGAATATCAGCAAAAATATTATTAAAGAAAATTGCTAACCCGGCATATTTATGTGGATAATTTTTTTACTGCTCCTCTGCTAGTTTTTAAATTCTGCTTGTTTAATCATACTATTGGTAGCTACAAATTGTATAAACCAACTCTTGTTAAAAGTGTATTTTTATAATAAAAAAGTATGGTTGTTTACAGACTTATGCTACCACTTCAGTAACATATTTTTGAAATGTTAAAAAAAACTTAAAAAGGGCTTATCCTATTTTAAAGGCCAGTGGGTGCATAAAATTTAATCCAAAAAAAGTTGAATTAACTCTTATAGGAAGGCTTTTACTTAATCAATGCATTTGGCGATGAAATATCGGCTGTACTTCAGCATCTGAGGCTTTAAAAGTTTATTATTTCTTTTTGGGCGAAGAAAGATAAATTTCTAATGCACTTACCATGCTTGGGGCCTGTGGTTGTGGTGCTTTTATATCTAAAGTAAGGCCTGCTTCTTCGGCTGCTTTAAAAGTATTGGCACCAAATGCTCCAATGGCAGTGCCATTTTGCTTAAACTTAGGGAAGTTTTCCATGAGGCTTTTTACGCCGCCAGGAGTAAAAAAACAAATCAGATCGTAATTTCTGGCAATTACTTCAGTAATATCATTGCTTATAATTTTATACAGCACAGGTGTTGCATATTCACAATGGTGTAATTTAAGCCAGTTGGTTATCTCACTGTCAAATGATTCGGAACAGGGATAAAGGAATTTTTCATTATCCTTATGCTTATTAATAACATCAAACAGGCATTTATTGGTACCATCGGCACTGTAAAAAACCTTACGCTTACGGTATAATATAAATTTTTGAAGATACAGGGCAACGGCTTCTGTAATGCAGAAATACTTGGTTTCCTGAGACACACTTATCTTCATTTCATCGCAAATACGAAAGAAATGATCAATGGCATTGCGGCTGGTAAAAACCACTGCAGAAAAGCTGGCAATATCAATCTTTTGTTTTCTGAATTCCTTTGCAACTATTCCATCTACTACTATAAAAGGATGAAAATCGAGATTCAGATTATATTTTTTCGCCAAATCAAAATACGGGGACTTATCGCCATCTGGCTTAGGTTGGGTAATGAGTACTTTTTTTACTGTTTTACCAGAGGTAACAGTGTGTGTTGAACCATTTTTAACCATAATAGTTGCTGCGTGCAATGCAAAACTAAAGGTTTTTACTCAAATAAATCATTAAACCCTTGTAAATCAGCAATAGGGGCACTATCTCCAAACCAGTTATATATATAAAAAAATGGAATTTGCTTATTTTTAATTGATTTTGAATTAGTCCATAGGATCGAAAGAAACGCAATAAAAGAAATATTCCTATACACATTAATGAAACCAGGGCTGCAATCTTAGCCATTTCCATATCCGAAAAAAAGAGAACAATTATAAACGGAACTAATAAAATTCCAATAATCTTATTAATCAGAAAAATAACAAAAACATAAATATTCACTACTTCATCTAAACCGGTAACCCAGCCGGTAAACTTTAAGGTGCAAAATTTTATAAAATAGGTTAATCCCATCAGGCCAATTGAAGAAAAGATAAATATCCACTTACTATCAGCTTTTATCAGCTGAAAATGTAATAAAAGGATATAGACATAAATACCGCCGCTGATAACAAAAAAAATATTAAACAGAAATGATGGCAATTTTGCCTGCAAAAGCTGGTCGGTTATCTGGTTTTGCCGGAGAGAGGTATTAAAAAACACCCGGAACAGGTTTGTAAAATAACGGCTGTAGAAATATTTTAAAAATGCCAGCAGCAATACCAGGCCTGCAATCAGGTAAAAAAAGATATCTGTATATTTTACTTTTTTCAATGCTACTGCCAGTGAAACCGGTTCGGCTTCGCTGTTCA
>JANMWP010000456.1:0-7225 GCA_031394065.1 Chitinophagaceae bacterium | reverse complement strand
CAAGAATATCGGTAATAAGCTATTTGGTAAATTTGAGTTTCAATACCAGGTATTGAAGAACCTTAAACTGTCTACCCGTTTTGGATATACCAAATACCAATCAAATGCTAAATCCTTTACGCCGCTTGTTTTTTATGGCATAAATAATGTAGATAATTCAATGAATTTCGACGGTTCAGCTGTGGATGGTAAACACAACAGCGTGGCTCATGATAAAGCCAATAATAATTCTTTTACGTATGAATTATTTGGCAATTATAATTTTAAATTAAAAAACCATTCTTTTGAAACAACTGCAGGTTTCTCTATGGCTCAAGCAAGTGGTAACACAACTGGCGCAAGCAGAGAGGATGTACCTTTTAACAGCTGGGAATTTGCAGATTTTAATGCTGCAACTGGTATAAATCGTATTATTATTGTCAATGGCCAACCCCAGGTATATACGGCCATCAGGGGTTATTACTATCAATACAGAAAAAGAAATGCTTCCCTGTTTGGCCGTATCAACTACGATTATAAAGAAAAATACCTGGCTTCTGTAACAGCACGCAGAGATGGATCTACCGCATTTGGTAAAGATAATAAATGGGGCATTTTTCCATCCGGTTCACTGGGATGGGTTGTTAGCAAAGAAAACTTTTTTAAATCTAAATTAATTAATTTCTTAAAAGTAAGAGGTAGTTATGGTGCATTGGGTAATGATAATGTAGATCCTCAATACCGTTATATTCAAACCGATTACCTGGCCTCTTTATATGGCTCGGGCAACAGTATTGGATATGCTTCCGGTAATAATTTCATTTCGGGGGCAACCTTAGGTTCTTTGGGAAATGATAAGATAGGATGGGAGCGTCAACTGCAGATGAATGCCGGTTTTGATATGAATTTCTATAAAAACAAATTCAATATCTCAGCCGATTATTATCAGAAAAATACAAAAGGATTACTGTTTATTCCATCTACCTCATTGTACCTGGGTACCATTCCGGCACCTTTTGATAATATCGGTTCTACCAAAACAAGTGGTATAGATGTTACGCTGGGATACAACAGCAAAATAGCGAAAGACATTAAAGTTTCAACCTCGGTAACTTTTACTACTGTTAAAAATGAAGTAACTGCAACCAATGATGAAGGTACTGCCCGGATATTGGGTGGATATTATTTTAACGGACAGTCGCAAAGCGTAACCGTATTTGAAAAAGGTAAAACCCCGTTCTATTATTTTGGATATAAAACTGCCGGCCTGTTTCAGACAGAAGCAGAAATTGCTGCCAGTCCAACTCAGGCAGGTGCACAACCGGGCGATATCAAATTTCAGGATCTTAATGGCGATGGTATCATAAATTCCAAAGACCAGACAGAGATTGGTAATCCTTTTCCAAAAGTTACCATTGGGTGGAACCTGAACCTGGAATATAAAAACTTTGACCTTTCTGTTTTTACGTATGCCTCTGTTGGTAATGATGTGTACAGGGCTTTGGAAAGAAATGGAAACTATACCAATAAGTTCCGCAGTGTATTAAACAGGTGGACCGGACCGGGTACAACCAATGATGCACAAAATCCAAGGTATTCTTTTACAGATGCCAATAACAACAGCCGTGTTTCTGACAGGTATGTAGAAGATGGTTCGTTTATTAAAGTAAGAAATATTTTGCTGGGATATAATTTCAAAATTAAACCCATCCAAAAATTATTTAAGACTGTACGGTTATATGCACAGGTAAAAAATGCATTCACGTTCACAAAGTACACCGGTTATGATCCTGAAATTTCAGCATCACAATCAGATGTAGGTGTTGACCGTGGTGCCTATCCACAAGCAAGAACATATTCTTTGGGACTGGACATTAAATTTTAATTCATTCATTAAATAGTAATACAATGAAGCACATAAAAATAAAAATACTGGGGATACTGCTTACAGGCAGCATACTAATCTCCTGCAATAAATGGGTTGATTATAATCCGAAAGATGATTTCAAAATTACTGATCAGGAATATCTGAAATCGGAAGCAGATTACCGCTCTATGGCAATTGGCGTTTATTCTCCGTTGCAATGGCTTAACCAGATTGTACCGGTTGGTGATATTATTTCTGATAACTCGGTAACGGGTGGCGAAAGTGCATCAGATGTACAATCGCTGCAGCAAATAGATAATTTTACGCACAACCCGGTTAACTACACCATATCCGATTTGTGGCAGGCTGCCTATGAAGGTGTTAACAGGGCAAATTACATGCATCAATACAAAGCAAAAAATCTGGCCGGCGAAACCATCAGTTTTGCAGGTAAAGATGCTTTGTATGGTGAAGTATATTTTTTAAGGGCTTATTATTATTTCACCCTTACCAAAATGTTTGGCGGGGTACCAGTGTTTACCGATAAAAGATTAACACTGGCCGAGTCAAGAACTTTAGCACGGGTACCACAAGCCGATGTTTACAAACAAATTGAAGCAGACCTGGTAAGTGCCATTGCAGTTTTACCGGCAGTACAAACAGTAAAAGGGAAAGCAACCAAATTTGCAGCACAGGCTTTACTGGGAAAAGTTTATTTGTATCAAAATAAATATTCAGCAGCAGCTTCAATTCTGGAAACAGTTATTACAACAGGACCTTACAGCCTGGTAACTGATTTTAATTCCATTTTTTTACCTTCGGGTGAAAACGGAACTGAATCAGTTTTTGAAATACAGTACACCAATTCATCAGCCACTTACGATTGGGGACATGTAACCCGTGGACAGGGAAACTATTCCATACAGCAGTGTGGTATACGTGGCCTCAACGGCTCGGCTGCCATGCCTTATGCACCCGGTTGGAGTACTAATTTACCAACACAAAATTTAGCTGCTGCCTATGCAGCCGGTGATAAAAGAAAAGCAGTTACTGTATTGGATATTGAAGCTTACAAAACTGCAAACCCTGGTTTTAATATTACTTACCAGGTAGCTCCATACAGAAATACCGGTTTATACAATCAAAAATATTTGCCACGCAAAGGCGAAACATCGGGACAGGTTGAATTAAATTATTCAAATAATTTCCGCACCATACGGCTGGCAGATGTTATGTTAATGGCTGCTGAAGCATTCAATAAATCAGCCAACGATGGTAAAGCACAAACTTACCTGAACCTGGTGCGCCGCCGTGCTTTTGGCGATAATGCGCATGATATAAATTTTGCCGGTACAGCTTTGTATGATGCCATTTTAACCGAAAGAAGATTAGAACTGGCCATGGAAGGAGAACGCTTTTTTGACCTGGTGAGAACAGGGAAAGCTGCTTCTGTATTAGGACCACTGGGTTTTGTTGCCGGTAAACACGAATTGTTTCCAATACCGGAAACGGAAGTTTCTGTTTCGGGCTTAACACAAAACCCGGGTTATTAATTTACCAACTAACTTAAATCAACGATTATGAATGCAATAAAATATTTCTTAAGCGCTTTTCTGATGATAGCCTTATTTGCCGGCTGTGAAAAAGCAGATACAAACGATCTTTCGTTTGTTGATGCTGCAGCTGCTCCGGCTAAACTTTCGGTAATGTTTGATATTACACAGGATAATACCGGATTGGTAACCATTACACCCAATGGCGAAGGTGCTATTTACTATGATGTATATTATGGTGATGCTACCACCACTCCTGTAAATTTAGCAGCAGGTAAAAATACCACGCATGTGTATGCCGAAGGTGTATACAATGTAAGGATTGTGGCGCATGCCGTTAATGGCAAAACAACAGAATTGTTACAGCGGTTAACTGTGTCTTTCAGGGCACCGGAAAACCTGGTGGTAACCTGGGCTATTGATGCAGCAAACAATTTTAAAGTAAATCTTTCTGCAACTGCTTTGTACGAAACTGTATTTAAAGTATTTTGGGGAGATGTGGCCAACGAACCCGGCCAGCCTTTTTTAGAAGGACAAAACGTTAATCATGTATATGCTTCAGTTGGAACTTATACCCTTAGAGTAGTTGCTTACAGCGGAGGCGCTGCAACAACAACTTATACTGCCACAGTAAATATTGTAGATCCCGTTTTAATTCCAATAACATTTGAATCATCAACTGTTAATTATGCCTTTACCAATTTTGGCGGTGGTGTTGCAACCAAAATTGCAAACCCGCAAATGAATGGTATTAATACTACCGCCAATGTTGGCCGTATGGTAAAAAATGCGCCTGAAGTTTGGGGCGGTAGTTTTTTAACATTAGGTGGCCCCATCGATTTTTCGGCCAACAGGGTTTTTCGTATGAAAGTTTTTTCGCCAAGGGTTGGAGCTAAAGTTTTATTGAAAGTAGAAAACCTGACAAACGGAGGAATTTCTTTTGAGAAAGAAGTTGTTTGCAATGTTGCCAATGCATGGGAAGACCTTGCATTTGATTTTAGAACGATTAATACCGGTAATTCATATTCAAAAGTTGTTTTAATATTTGATTTGGGAACAGTAGGAGATGGCTCGGCCAATTTTACCTGGCTGTTTGATGATATCAGGCTTACCAACCAGATGCCCGTTGGTTTACTGGCATTGCCGGTAACTTTTGATTTACCTGGTGTTAATTACGAGGTTACTGATTTTGGGGGTAATCAATCTGTAGCAGCAACTGATCCAACCAACGGAGCAAATAATGTAAAGAAAACTACCAAGACCGGTGGTGCACAAACATGGGCAGGTACTACAATAGGGGCAGGCTTTACTGCGCCAATAGGTTTTACTGCAACCAAAACACAAATGAGCATCAGGGTTTATTCACCAGCTGCCGGCATTCGTGTAAGACTAAAAGTTGAAGACCGCACCAATAACACCCGTTCGGTTGAAACTGAAGCTATGACTCAGGCAGCTAATACCTGGGAAACCCTGGTATTTGATTTTGCAAATCAATCTTCCGGTACCGCAGCAATGAACCTCACGTACACATACAATATGGCATCTGTCTTTTTTGATTTTGGCAATACAGGAACCGGAAGTATATTTTATTGGGATGATGTAACATTCCTGGCAGCCAATGTGACGCCTAATTATCTGTCACTGCCCATCAATTTCCAGTCAACCACTTATGGTTATCCTTTTGTGAATTTTGGTGGTGCAACAGCTACGGTTGTAAACAACCCAAACCCATCTGGTATTAATACAAGTACCAAGGTTGGTAAAATGGTAAAAGGTGCGCCGGAAGTTTGGGCAGGTAGTTTTTTAGAACTGGTAAACCCAATCAATTTTACAGTACAAAGAACATTTAAAGTAAAAGTTTATTCACCAAGGGTGGGAGCGAAACTGCTGTTAAAAGTAGAAAATGCAATCAATGGTGGCCAGAGTTACGAAAAAGAAGCCACTACCACAACAGCCAATGCCTGGGAGGAGTTAACCTTTGATTATACTGGTATTAATCTCGGCTTTTCCTATTCAAAAGTGGTGTTGATATTTGATCTGGGCACGGTTGGTGACGGATCGCCCAACTTTACTTTTTACTTTGATGACATTACACTTAATTAATTTTAAAAAATAAAATTATGCTGACTAATAAAAAATCATTCCTGTATATTTTACTGATAACCCTTGTTGGTTTCAGTGCCTGTAAAAAGGCTGAATATAATATCGGCGATATTAAAACGCCAACCAACCTGGTACTTACTGCAGTTGTGCAGGGAGTAGATGTTGCCAATCCTTTTGGTAATGGAACCGGCAAGGTTGATATAAATATAAAAGCCGATTATGCACTTAGTTATAAAATAGATTTTGGCGATGGTACTGCACCACAGCTGGTTCCAAACGGAATTATTCAATACCGCTACGGTAATCCCGGTACGGCAGAATATAATATTACCGTAAATGCAATTGGGACGGCCGGTGTAATGAGCACCATCACCAAAAAAATAAAAGTGTTTGTTAACTTTCAGATACCGGCTTTTATTTTGCAGAACCTTACCAATGGTTCATCAAAAGTCTGGCAAACCGATCATGATGCTCCCGGACATTTTGGAGTAGGCGCTAACAATGCTTTCTTTCCTAATTATTATTCGGCTTCGCCCAATTCACGGGAAGCCTGTGCTTATGATGATGACATCACATTCAGCAAAGATGCAAACGACAATGTAAAAATGTCTATCAATAATAAAGGAGCATCTTTCTCTATTGGAGCAGCTACCAGCTTTTATGGTTTTGGCGGCGGCGATGGTTGCTATGCCATTAACACCGGGGGTTTAAAGTCTTTGATATTTATGAATTCAACTACGGCTTCATCACCAAACGAATCAACCCGCATTCAATTCAGTGTGCCGGGCAATGGAATTATTAACTTTGGAACCGGTGGCACCGTGTACGAGATCATGTCGATTACCGATACACAAATGCATTTGCGTAATATTGGTGCTGATGGAAACTCCTGGTATCAAAAACTAATTAAAAAATAAGGCCTTGGAAAATTTAAAAATCAGGATTAAATAAGGCTGTCCTTAGAAACTTATAAAAAGATTTTAAGCTCTTCCCGAAAAGTCGGGAGAGGTTGCAAATGACAAAGGTTCGATTTTCAGAAGATTGTCAGGGTGAGCCTGTCGAACCCGGGTTTTTAGAATTAACCCGACTTCGACAACATTTCGACAAGCTCAGTACAGGCTGACAGCTTTTAATAACACACGCATTAAAAAGAAAATAGAATGAATCTTTTAAAAAATTCTGCTAAGCTGGTTTTATTATTTATCATTTTAACCAGTTGCAGTAAAGGAAGTACCAGTAATGGCAATACCCAAACTGCACCATCTAACCTGGTGGTTTCGGCAACAGCCAGTACCGATGGAAGCGGTAATGTAAGTTTTGCAGCTACAGCCAGCAATGCAGTTACCTATATTTATGAATATGGTAATAGTGTTATTGAAACAGTTGCAGGAGGTGTGGTTACTTACCGGTACACAACAACCGGCACCATTACATATACGGTTATTGTTACTGCAAAAAGCAGTTCGGGTGCATCTGTCAGTAAATCAATACTGGTAACGGTTAATGTGGTACCAACTGCGCCAATACTTGTTTTTGCCGATGAGTTTAATGTAAACGGAGCGCCCGATGCTTCTAAATGGGGTTACGAAATTGGCACTGGCAGTGGCGGATGGGGCAACAATGAATTGGAATATTATACCAGCAGGCCCGAGAATGTAATTGTACAGGGCGGCGTATTAAAAATTATTGCCGTTAAGGAAAATTACCTGGGCAGCACTTTTAC
>JANMWP010000111.1:0-7824 GCA_031394065.1 Chitinophagaceae bacterium | reverse complement strand
TACCTCCTGCGCCAGGGATTCTGTAACAGCTTCCAACGCATGTTTACTTGCAGCATAAGCACCTAATGGTGTGTTGGCTATTTTACCGGCAATGCTGGTTACATTAATAATACAGCCGTTTTTGTGCTCACGCATTAATGGAAGCAAAGCCTTTGTACATCTAAGTACACCAAAATAATTAGTTTCCATCACGGCTTTAAAATCTGCCATAGGTATTTCTTCAATGGAGCCATGACATTCGATACCTGCATTATTTACTAATACATCAACGGAACCATTCTCCTGTAAGATAGCATCCATGCATTGTTTAACGGATTCATCAGAGTCAACATCCATTGCAGAAATACTGATGTTTAAAGATTCATCTTTTATTTTTTGCTTAAAGTCCGCAGCCTTATCAGGGTTACGCATGGTGGCAAAAACTTTATAGCCTGCTCTTGCAAATGCCAGCGCTGTTTCCAGGCCAATACCTTTACTTGTTCCTGTAATGATTACTGATTTCATTTTTTCTAGTTTTATTATTTAAAAAATTAATTTAACCTGTCCATCCCTTCTATTATTCTGTAGGGTATTTTAAAAAAATCATTAATATTTTCATTAAATTGTTTGCTGTAATTAATGGGGGTTGAATGCCCCGAATTGGGAATGATCCATAAATAAGATTGCGGAATATTTTCAGCAATTAATAAAGTATGCCTTGGCAGCAGGGCATCATGGTCACCACCAATAACAAGTGTGGGGCATTTGATGGTATGCAACTGTTGCAAGGTAATGTTTGGTTCCCTGGTCATCATCTCTATAAGTTTATATTGATTTTTTATTTCAGGAGTTTGGTGTACACGCTTTAAAGAATCAACAAGACCGACTAACCAATGAAAAAGAGAGGGTTCAATTGCGGTAGAATCGGGCCATAAATTAGCGCCGGTTACGGCAAGTTTTTTTACTTTTTCAGGATGGCGCATGGCAAGCAGCAAACCATTGATGCCGCCATCGCTCCATCCAATTACATAGCATGAATCCAGTTTGAGATGATTGAGCAGGGCATTCAGATCATCAGCCATCAAATTGTAATCCAATGAATCGCCCGGATCAATCGATTTGCCCTGCGCCCTGCTGTCGGCAAGGATGACTTTATATTCTTTTGAGAAATAGGGAATCTGTTTACTGAAGTCTTTGATGCTGCCACCATTGCCATGGATGATGAGCAGGGGTGCACCTGTTCCGTATATTTCGTAATACATATTTAAGCCACGGGTGTTAAGCTGGCGACCTGCTTTTGGATTGTTGCCATAATCAGGTTCGGTTTGGGCAAATGAAAACCCGACAAGGAATATAGCAGCGATTATAAGGATGAATTTCTTTTGCATGATGTAAAATTAAATGATTGTTATTTCCACATGTTGAACCGCATGAAGCTCAGCAATGAAAAAAAACAGGCGATATATTTAGTCGCCTGTTTTTCTTTTTTTTTATTTAGAATCCTGGTTATAAATTTCCCGGATACATAAATATTTGCCATCACGTTTTTCAAATACAGCAATATACTTTCCGCCTCCTGTTGTTTTACCAGCGGCATCTTTATACATTGTTTTTCCTACCTCGGTCACCACAGTTCCCTGTGCATAAACATCCATTGTTTCAAAAGCAATGCTTGCAAATTTTGCAGGTTTTGCAAAATCGGTTTCCTGCTTTTTTTGGATAGCAGCTTTACCTGTAAGCATTGGTTCGCCATCAGGCATGCTCACTGCATCATCGGCATACATGGCCATTAGTGTTTTGCTGTCTTTGGCATTCTGTGCAGCAGCCCATGCATTTTCAACAGCAACAATTTCGGAACGTATCTGTGCAAGATCTGGTTTAGCAGGTTCAGTTACAGTGGTGGCTGCAGGCGTTTCTTTTTTTTCATCTTCCTTGCAGGAAGCAAATAGTAATACGCATGAAGCGTATGCAATAAGAAGCATTGTTTTTTTCATTTTGTTTATTTTTAAGATTAATAATAAAGAACAATTTTAAATATTGAACTATAAATAACTCATCCACCATTTTTCTTTATGACTGGTTTTGTATTTATCGTACCATTTGCACAAAGGATATAATGTAATGATCACGCCTGCCCACACCGCATACACCAGGGCAAGGCCAACTCCTTCTCCCGGCATAACAAACAGGAAGGGGACTCTCTGCATGGAGTCAATGGCATCCTGTACGGTATGATTGCCCCTTATAAAGAAAGCAATAACAGCAAGTAGGTGTATCAGGTAAAGATGAATGATGTAATAGAAAAAAGCCGTTCTGCCGAATACGAGCATGATGTTGGTAAAACCGTTCTTGATCCTGTCAATAAATGACAACAACAGCAAAGCAGGGCCAATAGTGATGCACAGGTATAAGAGGGATGGGGGATACTTGGTTACTTTCATAAAAGAAAAGAAAGTATACAGACCGTTTTTTTGTATAGACCATGCAGCCGGGTCGCCATAAATATTGATGAAACGTACCACAATAAAAAACAGGATCAGCCCCAGGCCAAGTACGCTTAATATCTTACGCCGTTGTGCTTCGGTATATTTTGCCGAGAATAAAATACCTGTACAATAGCCAAGCATCATTACGCCGGTCCATGCTACAAATGGATAAACCATCATCACGTAATGGTTGGGTGCATATGGATACAGCTTAAAAAATCCGTGATGAAAAAGGTCCCACCAGAAACCGGCTTTAAAACCCGGCGCCGATTCTGGTATGTCGAGCAGGTTATGGCCGAATACGATGACGATACCTAATAGTAAAATGGCCCGATAAGGAAGGTGAATAGCAAGGCCAAGTATAACCATACTGATGCCGATGGCCCAGATCACCTGCATGGCATGAAGATGATACATGGGGTCAAAAGTCCAGGCCAGTGAAATGATAACAAACTCGGCAAAAATGAGCCACAGCCCCCGTTTAATTAAAAAGGCACTCAGTTCCTTTTTTGTTTTGCGTAAACTTTGCAGGTAAATGGATGTGCCCGAAAGAAAAACAAAAATGGGAGCACAAAAATGTGTGATCCACCGGGTGAAATATAACCAGGGCGTAGTGGTAGCCAGGTTCAGCGGGTCATCAATATTGGCAGTGATGTGAAAATAATCTCTTGTATGGTCCAGCGCCATGATGACCATGGCGAGCCCACGGATGATGTCGATGGATTCGATTCTTTTGGAGCTGGCAGTTAAAGATGGTTGCATAATGGTTGATTTAATAAAATATTTTGTGAATTCAGGCTATGTAAAATAGTTATTACAAATAACTCAACTGCTATTTTTTATGGCATTACACAGCGGATTATGGCTGATTAATTTATATTCTTTTTTTAAAAAAAATCTTTACTGCATATATTACCGAAAGCACTGCTAAAAAAATACCTATCGCAATCAGTTCATTTATTTTTGATTGAAAAAGAAACCAGCCAAGAATAATTAATGTTACAATTGGAATGAGTAAACCGCCGGGTAACATAAAACCTGCAGGATACGCTTTGCCGCTTTTTAACCTGAATTTTATTAAAGCCAATACCACACCGGCATAAGTGATCAATAAAGTAATAGTTGCTAAAACAACCAGTTGCCTGAAACCACCGGATACTGCCAGGACAAAAGCAATGGCTGAAAATGCAATAATGGCCAGGTGAGGTGTTGCATATTTGGGGTGAACAGTTGACAAAAACTTAGGCAGCAATCCATCATTTGATCCTGCAAACAGTACCCGGGGAAATCCAAGTACCGTAGAATAAAAACTTCCAAAAATGGCGATAACACCACAAGCTATTAAAACTTTAATACCCCAGCTACCCAACAATATTCCGGCAACTGCAGCAAGCGGTGCTTTTTGATTAGCCAGTTCTGTACCCAATGCACTTTGAGAAACCAATTGCAGCAAAGCATAAAAAACTACTAAAATAATTACACCCAGTATTAAACCAAGTGGTGCTGTGCGGTTTGGATTTTTCATTTCGCCGCTGATGTTTAAAGCAGTTTCGCCACCGGCAAAAGCAAAAAATAAAATAAGCGAAGCCGCACCTAATTTATCAACCGAAGGGAAGCCTTCCCATGTAAGATTAGCTGTGTTAAGTTGTACAAGCCCGGCTATCAATATTAAAATAAGCGGTAAAATTTTTATTAGTGTCACAATCTTAATTACGATCATACCCTGCTTTGTACCGATGATATTACTGTAAGCTACCGAAATAAAAATGAGGAGAAACAAAAGCCCCCGGTAAAAATATTGGTTAAGAATGGGAAAAGGAATGGATAGCATATCGGCAATGCCATTGATAAGAGCAGCAGCCACAAAAGCGCCGGTTCCCAACCAAAAAAGCGTGTTGGCTAAAAATCCCCAAAAGGGTCCAAATGCTTTTTCGATATACGCATACATACCACCGGATGTGGTGATGCGGCTACTTACTTCTGCATAGCATAAAGCAACCAGCAGGAACATGAAACCGCAAACTGCATAAGCCACAATACTGGCATTGCCTAAAATACCGGCAATTAATGCCGGCAATAAAAAAATACCGCTGGCAATGGCTATGTTGATGACATTGATGGCTACATCTGCAATACCCAATTCTCTTTTGAGGCCTTCGTTTTGATCAATCATCTGATAATTTTTATTTCGTTTTATGCGCTTCCATATCAATCTAAATCAACTGCCCTTCTACGGCCAGGCCTTTTACTTCCAGCCAGGTACCTGTTGGGAATTGTTTTTTGTAAATGGAATTACGAAAGCCTGATACTTTGATAATCTCAGCCATGTTGGTGGTATAATTATTTTCTGCTACTACATCATCAACAGTGTAACCATAATGCAGTAAAATTTTTTCCAGGTCAGCATAGCAATTCCTCATTTGCTGTTCCATATTACCAGGGGCTACTATCATTCCGGAATCGTTCATACTTACTGCACCGGAAATTTTAAGGTCATCACCAATTCTTACCGCATGGGTATAACCATATTCCTTTTCAAGTTTTGGACGCAGGTTAAAATACTCAGGCGTTTCAGTTGGCACTGGTTTGTTTTCTTTTACTGAAGTCTCGTTGGGCTTTACTGCAGTATTACAGGCAGTAAACAGTAATAGACTAAAACAGCTTGCTGTGATAAATGAATAACTTTTTTTCATGTTGTTATGATTGTTTTTAAATTTTATAAATAACTCAGCCACCATTTTTCTTTATGCGTTTGTTTATAGCTATCGAATTTTTTGCATAATGGATAAAGCAGAACAATTAATGCAATCCAGATCAGGTAAACGGTAATCAGGTTAAAACCAAAACCTTTTAATGCTTCTACTCGAAATGGCAGTGCAGGTAAAATCATTTTTTGCCAACCAAAGCCTGTAAGTTCCACAGCCACTAAGGCAAGTAAATGAATCAGGTAAATATGAATGATGTAAAAGAAAAAGGGGACTCTTCCAAATACACAAAAGAAGTTAACGACTTTGCCTTTTAATTTTTCGGCATTTGCCAAAAACAGCAAAGCCCCACCTAATGTTACCAATAAAAATGAAAGCGAAGGAGGATATTTGGTTAGGTTTAAAAATGAAAATATGGTTTGTGTGAGATTGCCGTAATTTTTCCAGGGTAATAAGTTGCCGTACATATTTATGCCTCTCAGTATTACAAATAATATAATTGCAGCAATGCCAATAATGTTGAATAATTTTTTTCGTTTTAAGGGATCATAAGTTTTATCGTAAAATGAACCAAAGTAATAGCCCAAAGACATTACAGCAACCCAGGGTATTATAGCATAACCAACCCTGAATACATGATCTGGCGTTGTTAAAAATGCTTTGCGTTCATGTAAGAATGCCCACAGCACATTATCAAAGTGAATATTGTCAAGAAGATTATGACCAAAAATCAAAACACAACTAAAAATGAGAATTGCTTTTTTAGGAAGATGTATTAGTGCCGCTAAAAAAATCATACTTATTCCCAATATCCAGATTACCTGAAAGCCCACTGTTTTAAAAGTAATATCGAAACACCAGCCGAAATTCATAATAACCAGCTCTACAAACACCAACCAAAGCCCACGTTTAAGTAAAAAAATGGATAACTCATTGGGCGTTTTTCTTTTGCCCACCATAAAAGCTGAAAGCCCTGCCAAAAAGCTAAATGCAGGAGCACAAAAATTAGTAATGAACCTTGTAAAAAAAAGAGAGGGATTTGTTAATGTCGGATCGGTTGGATCAAAAAAATAAGATGAGTAATGAAAATAATCTCTCACATGGTCTATGGCCATTATTACGATCACTAAGCCTTTTAAAAGATCTAGAGATTCTATTCTGGGTTTTGTAATTGTTGTCATATTTTTTATGTTACTACAGTTCTTCAAAAATCCATTCCACTATATTTAGTCTTTAACCCTGCGCCAGCCTACTGCCAAACTATTTTCAATTTCCATCCCAACACCTTTGGCTAGTACTTTTCCTTTTACAATCCATGACACACTGTAAAAGCTTCCCGTTTTTTCAATCGTTAGGTCATACTCGTCAGAGAAATCTCCATTTTCATAAAAGTACCGAACATGATAATTTCCAGCGAAGCCACTTTCCTTTGGTCCTCCGGTTGCTATGCCGGGGCCACTCCATATATTCGCATAATTCCATCTGGCGAATAATGTTCCCGGAGTATTACTCTTTGTGTATAGTACAAAGCCTATATTCAATGTGTCTTTCTCCGATGGTTTTTGTTTTACAGTTTGTGAATTACCTGCAAAAGGAATTGTGAAGATTAGCGATAGTACAATTAAAAGGCTTGAAGTAAATGATGAGATCTTTTTCATTACTGTTATTATTTTTTTATCAAATTTTTATAAGGCTGTTTTGCATGTACACCAAACACCACTTAGCATGAGACTATTTTCGGATAAAGCTGGTATGGTATTGCTTTGGTGTAGTTGAATACTGATGATTGCTTTCATTGTATATAAAGTTTTAAAAGAGCAGATATGCTACTGCAGCTTTAATCTTAATGATTTTAAAAAAGTCCTCAAAGATTAAGTAACCCTTGAGGACTTTACCGCATTTAATAAACTTATTTAGAACCTAAATCAGCACGCAGAAAAAGTAATTCACTCCAGCTTTTATCAATAAATTCAGCGGCATCTTTAGAGTACTGTGCTAAAGAACCCTCTCCATTTACTGCTTCATATCTTTCTTTAAAAGGTTTACGAAAGCCTGGTGCTCTTTCTTTCAAACCTTGCTTATACCTTGTCACTATAGTATACTGAGATTCTCCGGAAGAACTGGCTGCATAAACAGCAACACTTACACCGCTATATACCCATGTTTTTTTCAATTTCTTTATCATATTTTCTACATTATCATTCTGGCCAATTTTGGGATATACATGTGAAATGTTGATTTTATCAGAATAATCGCCCAGTGCTACTGTACTCAACGAATCCTGGTAAACAGAATAGCCAGTTGATTGCCTGTCGGTTAAATAAATGGCAACATTTTTATTCCAATCTAATTTATGATCTGCACCTAAATCACCTCTTACATCTTCTGCTTCCCAGCTTGTTGGTCCTTCGCTAATATGAAATCCCCCGGCATCTGGTCCCGATTGAATGGCAAATACCCTCCAAAAGGCAGTGCCACTGTGGTACTTTTGTGCATGAGCAGCAATGGCTTTTTCAAATTCCAGTACTTTGTCCACTTTTGGAAATACCCGATGGGTGGAAACTAAATTTTTGGTTTGACTTATACCTGCGAAAGGAATAAGCATACAAAAAAGAAAAAACAGCTTTGTTTTAAAACGGAGATTGTTGTTCATT
>JANMWP010000355.1:0-5030 GCA_031394065.1 Chitinophagaceae bacterium | reverse complement strand
GAACCGATCAGAATAAAGTGGTGGTGTTTGAAAAAGGAAATTTAAAGGTTGGAGAGTATGTAACTGTCAAAATAGACAAATGCACAGCTGGCACTTTAATTGGAAGCGTAATTGAAAAGAGCTAATAAAATTCTTAATCTAAAATTCTCCGTCGCGGCGGAGGCGAGGGGGCTTATGGAACTACAATCAATAAAAAACCGTTTCGGCATTATAGGCAACTCGCCGGGCCTTAATCATGCTTTGCATGTGGCAGTGCAGGTGGCTAATACCGATCTCAGCGTTCTCATCAATGGAGAAAGTGGTGTGGGTAAAGAAGTTTTCTCACAGATCATTCATGCATTAAGTGCACGCAAACACAATCCTTTTATTGCAGTTAACTGTGGGGCCATTCCCGAAGGCACTATTGACTCGGAATTATTTGGCCACGAAAAAGGATCTTTTACCGGAGCAGTTGACAGCCGCAAAGGTTATTTTGAAACCGTAAACGGCGGCACCATCTTTTTAGATGAAATTGGTGAATTGCCATTGGGCACACAGGCACGTTTGTTACGGGTGCTGGAAGCCGGTGAATACATTCGTGTGGGAAGCAGTAAAGTACAAAAAACAGATGTACGGGTTATTGCGGCTACCAATAAAGAGTTGATTGAATATACACAAACAAACAAGTTCAGGGAAGATTTGTATTACCGCTTAAACACAGTGCCCATCAGGGTTCCGGCATTAAGAGACAGAAAGGAAGATATTTATTTATTGTTCCGCAAGTTTGTTACCGATTTCTCCGACCGGTACAAAGGAACACCTGTGCAATTAGATGATGGGGCAAAAGATGTGTTAATTAACTACCCCTGGCCGGGTAATGTGCGTGAATTGAAGAATATTGCAGAGCAGATATCGGTATTGAGCCAGGATAAAATGGTCAATACAAATACGATGAAGAGTTTTTTACCAGAACATAATTATTCAAGATTACCGGTTTTGGCTGGGGGTGCAGGCTCTGTAAGTCAATCGGAATTTGCAAACGAAAGAGATATTTTGTATAAACTCTTCTTCGACATGAAGAAAGATGTGAACGAACTGAAAAAAATGTTTTTTGATCTGTTACAAAATCCAAACATCGCACAACATGCTCCTGTATATAATGATCAGTCATTTGCAGAACTGAATAATAACAACTCCGGTTTATCAGCATCAAAACCGGTTTTTTTGCAGCACAATAACGAATCCATCCATCAGCATGAAGATGTGGAAGAATCATTAAGCATTATGGACAAAGAAAAAGAACTCATCATAAAAGCATTAAAGAAACATAAGGGCAAACGTAAAGATGCATCGCTTGATCTGGGCATCAGCGAACGTACTTTGTACCGTAAATTAAAAGAGTATGATATTGAAGAATAATGTAGTTAAAAGTTTACAGTTAAAAGTTGAACGTTGGAAGGTACTTGCTGCTTGCTTACTTCTGCTTGCTACCTGCAACTTTGCTACCTGCAAATATGGCTTTAAAGATGTAAGCCTTGCTCCCGAAGTAAAAACCTTTCGTGTAAATTATTTTGAAAACAAAGCTGACTATAAGAACCCGCAATTAAGTCCGCAGATAACAGAAAAATTAAAACAAAAGATCATCAGCACCACCCGGCTTCGCCAAACCAATGATGATGATGCCCATTATGATATCAGTGGTTATGTATCGGGATATTATACCAGCACAACTGGCATCAGCGGCAATAACACCAGTCTTAACCGGTTAACAGCAACTTTTCATCTTATATTTAAAAACACGCTCGATGAGAAAAAGGATTTTGAAGCCGATGTTACTTACAGTGTTGATTTTAATGCAAACTTAAGTCTGTCGCAGGTAGAGCAATCAAGGGGCGATGACATTTCGAAGAATTTAACCGAAGCTATTTTTAATAAGATTTTTTCCAACTGGTAATATAGATTTGCAGCATGGAGCATAACCAAAACATTTTTGAATCACTCTTCAACAGGAATTTTTCCGATACCGGAAATACCGCATTTCTGCAGGAACTTACAGAGAGGCATCCCTATTTTTCACCTGCCCATTTTTTTCTTTTAGAAAAAATACAGGATGATACCGCTGCATTTGAGAGCCAGGCGGTAAAGACAAATATCCTTTTCAATAATCCGCATTGGCTTAATTTTCAATTGAAAGAAACAACATCAGTTGTAGAAATTAATGAAGAAAATACTATTGTACCGGAGATTAAAAGTACCACAATTGAAACTGTGGCAATAGATGACTCACCAGACAATACCGATGCCCCTGCCGAAATGGAGCAGGAGATTGAACCCATGCACATTGAATTGAAAATGCCTGCAGCAAAAGCAAATCTTACTGAAACCATGCTTTTTGAACCCATGCACATGGTAGATTATTTTGCATCGCAGGGAATTAAATTAAGCGACGAAGTTCAACCGGCAGATAAACTGGGAAAACAGCTTAAAAGTTTTACCGAATGGCTGAAGACCATGAAAAAAATACATGTGGAAAATGAAATTGAAGCAACTGTAAAAACGGATGACAATGTTCAGTTACTGGCCGAAAACAGCAATACCGAAACCGAGGTTTTAACCGAATCGATGGCAGAAGTATTTGCCAGGCAGGGAAAATTGGGCAAAGCCAGCGAAGTATATCAAAAATTAAGTTTGCTCAATCCTGCCAAAAGCACTTACTTTGCAGCCAAATTAGAAAACTTAAAAGGATTATAATATGTTGATTTTATTTGGAATTTTAGTGATTATTGCCTCTGTTATCCTAGGGTTGATTGTATTGATACAGAACCCAAAGGGCGGTGGTTTATCCAGTAGTTTTGGCGGTTTTGGTAACCAGATCATGGGCGTAAAACAAACAACCGATGTACTTGAAAAAGGCACCTGGTTATTTGCAGCTATTGTGGGTATTCTTTGCATCATTTCTCCGGTTTTTATCCCAAAAAAAGGTACAGGCCCGGCAACCAATAAAGAATTAATGGAAAATGTAAATTCTAAAGTTCCTGCAGCAGCAACTCCGGCTAAAACAGCTACTCCAGCCGGTATGGATACCAACGCAGGAAAAAAATAATATTTTACAAAATAATTTTGAACCCCGTCATTTACCGACGGGGTTTTTTGTTTTACTTTGTTTTACATGAAGAAGAAAATAATTTATATAGTCCTGTTGCTTGCATTGTTAACCGCTGGTTATGCCGCCTGGCAAATTTTTGGACCAACGGTTTCTGAACCGGAAGGCAAATATTTTTATATCAGAACCGGTACAACCTACCCCCAGGTAAGGCAATCGTTAATTGATGAGAAAATCATCCACAACATTTATTTCTTCGATCTGGTATCAAAACAATTAAAATACCCCAGCCTGGTTAAAGCCGGGCGTTACCAGGTAAAAAGCGGTACCGGCATTTTCAGTTTGCTGCGTATGCTGCGTTCCGGTGCTCAAACACCGGTAAACCTTGTTATTAATAAATTACGTTTAAAGGAAGATCTGGCACAAAAAATTGCAGCCAATTTTGAGTGTGACAGTACCAGTGTGATGGAAGTTTTAACCGATGCAGAAATTTTGAAAAAATATGATGTAAATGCAAACACGTTGATGACGGTTGTTATTCCGAATACATACAGCATGTTGTGGAATGCGCCTGCAAAAAAAATCATAGATAAACTGTACAGCGAAAAAGAAAAATTCTGGAATGAAGAAAGACTGGCAAAGGCAAAAGCAATGAACCTTACACCTGTGCAGGTTTACAGTATGGCCAGCATTGTAGAAGAGGAAACCAATAAAGAAGAAGACAAAGGAAAAATTGCCAGTGTTTATATGAACCGAATGAATACCGGTATGAAATTACAGGCCGACCCTACTGTAAAATTTGCGATGAAAGATTTTTTATTAAAAAGAATCCTGCTTAAACACCTTACTTACGATTCACCCTTTAATACTTATCAAAATACCGGTTTACCACCGGGGCCTATTTGCACACCATCTGTAAAAACCATTGATGCTGTTTTAAATGCACCGCAAACCAATTATATTTATTTTGTGGCCAAACCCGATTTTAACGGCTATTCAAATTTTGCTACAAGCTATGCCGAACATATGGTTTTTGCCAAAGCATACCAGGATGCACTGGACAGTTTAATACGGGCTAAAGCAAATAAAGAAGCTAAATAGTAACTTGCAGCAATACCAGGATTTACATGACCAAACTGGAACGAAAAATAATAACCAGCATTCCCATTGCTTTTATTTTAAATAAAAGCAAACACTGGTACCTGCCCGGTTTTGAGGGCGTGCCTTTGTATGACGTTGTTCGTTTTTTTTACCGCCAGGTTAAAGCAGTTGGGTTAACAGAAAGGGCATCGGCCATTGCCTATAATTTTATCATGGCCATACCACCCTCTTTTTTATTTTTATTTACGCTGATACCCAATTTACCTTTTATAAAGAAAAGGGAAATATTTAAACAGCTTTCGCTCCTGATTAAAGATATCATACCTGCCGAGGGGTACAATAAAACAATCATTACATTTATTGATGTAACATTTTTTAAAACCCCCGTCTTCGGTTTATTATCTTTTGGTTTATTACTGGCACTTTTTTTTGCAAGCAATGCCATGATGGGGCTCATGCGTTCCTTCAATAAAAATTATCATGGCTTTCAGCGAAGAGCCGGCCTCCACAACCGGTGGATTGCCATTCGCTTAACGGTACTCATTTTTGGATTGGTGCTTGGCTGCGTGGTTTTTCTCATTACAAAGGTTGCTGCCTTAATATTCTTCGGTTTAAAAAGTGCTTTCTGGTTATCTCTTATACTATACCTGCGCTGGCTGGTGATCATTGCACTGGTTTTTTATTCCATCGCCTTTATTTATAAATATGCCCCTGCTGTTCAAAAAAGATGGCGGCTGGTTTCGCCGGGCACCATACTGGCTACAGTATTATGCATCATCGCATCGCTCGGTTTTTCATCATTTGTAAACAACTATGGCAGGTACAATGCGCTGTATGGTTCAATAGG
>JANMWP010000351.1:0-7585 GCA_031394065.1 Chitinophagaceae bacterium | reverse complement strand
TTACCAGTGTGGCTCCGGCAGCTTCCATCTTATCGCCTCCCCAGCAACGGATGTCGGCAGTAGCATCTTTCTTTTTTATTTCCCTGATAAGATTACTGCCATGAAGGTCGCCACTGGCTTCTCCGGCAATGATGTAATATTTCATATCGTAAAGTAAACGATAATTAACCAAATGTTTTTATACTCAATGCGGTTAACGCATAAATAAGGGTAGCTACAAAAATGCCCTTGGCTGTCTTGTCAATATGGGCATTAATATAAATAGTAAATAAAACGGCATTGGCCAGTAACGAAAGGCTGATGGCAACCGTTAACATTTTATGGCCCGGCTGTACAAAAATAAATTGCAGTGCCTCAAAATAATTGAGTGGACCAAGTTGTCTGTATTTAAAAACAGCAAATCCTGCAAATGGGGCAATTAATCCCATGATAAATCCAAAAATAAAATTGTCTTTCTTTAATATCATTTGAATAATTTCTTTTTTTCCAGTACTTTTTTTAAAGTATAATTTGTAAGGTCAAACTGAACCGGAACCACACTTACATAATTATTTTTAAGCGCATTTACATCCGTATCGTCATCTTTATCAAAGTTGATGAATTCGCCTGTTAACCAGTAATACTTTTTACCATGCGGATCAATGCGTTCATCAAATTCTTCTTTATATTTTGCATAAGCCTGTTTGCAAATTTTAATTCCTTTAATATCTTTTTTTGGTACAGATGGGATGTTTACATTCAGCAACAGGTGTTTATCTAATTTGTTAGCTAAAACTGTTTTAATTATTTTATTGGCATAAAAAGCCGCTGCCGAAAAATCTGCATCAAAGCGGTAATCAAGTAACGAAAAACCAATGCTGGGAATGCTTTCGATGGAAGCTTCCATGGCCGCACTCATGGTGCCGCTGTAAATTACATTGATAGAATGGTTGGCACCATGGTTAATACCGCTGATGCACAAATCGGGCTTGCGGTGCAGTATTTTATCAACCGCCAGTTTAACGCAATCAACCGGTGTACCCGATGTTTGCCAGGCTTCAATACCTTCAAACATATTCACTTTATCCATGCGTAAGGGTGTGCCAATGGTTATGGCGTGCCCCATGCCACTTTGTGCTTTATCAGGTGCTACAACCACCACTTTTCCAAGGGTTCTTGCAGCTTCAATTAAATTTTTAATTCCGGGGGCTGTAATGCCGTCATCATTTGTAATCAGGATAATGGGTTGCTCTTTCTTCTTTGCCATGTAGGTTCAAATCAATTTAAAACTGAGGAAATAATTGTCGGGCAATTCCCGGTTGTTTAAAAGGCCAGGGTATCATTAATAAAATAATAACTAACGCAATACCGAAGTATATCAGTGTACGTTTGTGTTTTTGTGCATCGGTATCGGCACGTTTTACCATGCTGCGGCCAACGTGTACCAATAGCCAGGCAATAATCATCATCAAAGCATGTTCAACCGCAAAATAACGTTCCAATGGGTCTTTCATTACCGCACCCATGCCGCTTTTTACTTTTTCGAACCACATACCGGTGAAATATAAAATAAGGCCCAGCAGCAACTGAATATCGCAGCTGATCATAAAAAACAGACTCACTTTATTATCGCTGCTTTTGTAACCTCTTTTAGTTATTACAGCCCCCAATGCAGCAATAACTGCCCAAACGCCCAATAGTAAAACTGCCCAGCGAAGAATGCTATGTATTACAAGCGTATAATTCATATAGATAAGTTTGATGCAAAAATAAGGTGTTGCCACGGATTGAACAGATTTTTACAGATTGTTTTCTTATCCGTGTTAATCCGTGGCCTTACCTTTTTTTACAGGGTTGCCAACCTTTCAAAGGTTGGCAACCCTTGCGAAGACCCTTGCGAAGAAAATTATTTTTTGCCACGAATCGCACGAATTTTCACGAATTACTTTTGATATTAGTGTTCATTCGTGTAATTCGTGGCTATTTTGTTTTTACAAATGGTAACCGCTTTTCAGCTAAACCACTTAATTTAGTAAGTACAAAACTAATTTTATGCAAATAGCCAAAGCTATACTTCCTGCTTTAATGATTTTGATTTCGGTAACTGTTGTTGCTCAAAAAAAAACAGAAACCGTTGCAAAACCTAAAGCACCCGATTCTTTAAAAAATATTTCCCTGGCTGGTTTAAGTTTCCGGAGTGTTGGGCCTGCAATCACTTCTGGCCGCATTGCAGATATTGCCGTTAATCCAACAAATCATAGCGAATATTATGTAGCAGCCGCTGCCGGTGGCGTTTGGAAAACCGCCAATGCAGGCGTTACTTTCAACCCGGTATTTGATGGCGAAGGCTCCTACTCAATTGGCTGCCTGGCCATCGACCCAACAAATACCAATGTAGTTTGGGTGGGCAGTGGCGAAAATAATAACCAGCGGGTGGTGGCTTATGGCGATGGTATTTATAAATCGGAAGATGGCGGCAAGAGCTTTAAAAATATGGGACTGAAAAACTCGGAACATATTGGCCGCATTGCCATTGACCCAACCAACAGCGATATTGTTTATGTAGCGGCATATGGGCCATTATGGAAATCGGGCGGCGAACGTGGTATTTATAAAACCATTGATGGTGGCAAAACATGGAAACAGGTTTTAAATGTAAGTGAGCATACGGGTTTTAATGAAGTGATAGTTGACCCACGTTTTCCGAATATTGTGTATGCGGCTGCACACCAGCGCCAGCGCAAAGTTTTCACTTATATAGGAGGAGGGCCCGAATCGGCCTTGTATAAAAGTACTGATGGCGGCACCACTTGGAACAAAATGATGAATGGCATTCCTGCCCGTGATTTAGGAAGAATCGGTTTGAATTATTCTCCGGTTAATCCGGATGTTTTATATGCCGTTGTAGAAGCTACCGAAGGAAAGGGTGGTGTTTTTAAAAGTACCGACCGTGGTGCAAGTTGGGAAAAACAAAGTGGCTACTCAACCAGCGGCAATTATTATCAAAAAATATTTTGCGACCCCAAAGATGTAAACAAAATATTTGTGATTAATAGTTACATGGGTGTAAGTAAAGATGGCGGTAAAAATTTTACAAACCTGGGCGAAAAAAGTAAACACATTGATAACCATGTTATCTGGATCGACCCATCAAATACCGATCATTACCTGGTGGGTTGCGATGGTGGTGTGTATGAAAGTTTTGATGCAGCCGATAACTGGCTGTTTAAAGCCAATCTACCGGTCACCCAATTTTATAAAGTGGCAACTGATAATGCTTATCCATTTTATCATATTCATGGCGGCACACAGGATAACTTTAGTATTGGCGGGCCTTCCCGAACAATAAGTACAAACGGCATTTTTAATTCCGATTGGTATTTTACCAGCATTGGCGATGGCTTTGAAAGCCAGGTAGATCAAAGTAATCCGGATATTGTGTATGCCGAATCGCAGTACGGCGGCCTGATTCGTTACGATAAAAAAAGCGGAGAATTTTTAGATATTAAACCTGCAGAGCAGGAAGGAGAAGCGGCTTACCGATGGAACTGGGATGCACCTTTACAGATTTCTAAATACGATAACAAACGCCTGTATTTTGGAGCCAATAAATTATTTCGTACCGATGACCGGGGAAATAGCTGGAAAATAATCAGTGGAGATTTAAGCAGGCAGATTGACAGAAATAAATTAGAAGTAATGGGCAAAGTATGGAGTGTGGATGCGGTTGCCAAAAACGGATCTACCGATATTTATGGTCAAACAACCACCATTGCCGAATCGAAATTTGATGAAAATACTTTGTATGTTGGTACAGATGATGGCCTGATACAAATTACAAATGACGGCGGTAAAACCTGGACAAAAGTTGATGGTATTGCCGGTGTACCGGAACGGACTTATGTAAACCAGATTATTGCATCGCAGCATGATAAAAATGTGGCTTACGCAACTTTTAATCATCATCGCTACGGCGATTTTCATCCCTACGTTTATAAAACAACCGATGGTGGTAAAACATGGAATACCATTCAGCATAATTTGCCCGAAAGGGCCACTGCATATACCATTGCCGAAGATCATGTAAATGCAAACCTGCTTTTTGTAGGTACCGAGTTTGGCTTGTATTTTAGTGTGGATGGGGGGGCAGAATGGGTACCATTAAAAAATGGTTTACCAACCATTGCCATAAAAGATATTACTATTCAAAAAAGAGAAAATGATCTGGTGCTGGCAACTTTTGGTCGTGGATTTTATGTGCTGGATGATTACACGCCGCTGCGTAATTTTAAAAAAGAAGATCTTACCAAAGCGGCAACAATCTACCCGGTAAAAGATGCATTGATGTTTATAGAATCATTGCCGCTGGGAGTAAGAGGAAAAGGTTTCCAAGGCGAAAGTTTCTTTACAACACCCAATCCTAAAGTGGGTGCAGTGTTCACTTATTATTTGAAAGATGATATAAAAACGATCAAAGAAAAAAGACGTGAAGCAGAAAAGGAAAAAATAAAGAAAGGAGAAGCACCTTATTATCCGTCGCTTGATTCTTTAAGGTTGGAAGATGAACAGCCTGCGCCGCATTTATTATTTACAGTAACCGATGAAAATAACAATGTGGTACGCCGCATAAAAGCACCTGCTAAAAAAGGAATGAGCCGTATAGTTTGGGATTTTCGCTATGCGCCTTTTGGGCCCGTTGATTTAACGCCATTTGATGAATCGAATGCATTCAGTGCTCCCGAAATTGGCTACATGGCTTTGCCCGGTAATTATAAAGTATCGCTCAGTAAGTTTGAAGATGGAGTTTACACAGAACTGAGTGCTACACTACCTTTTAAAGCAGTTGCACTTAATAATGCAACCTTGCCGGCAACAGATAAAAAAGCCCTGGAAGATTTTTGTAAGCAGGTGGCTGAGTTAAGAAGGGTGAGTGCTGCCGCAGATGAATACCGCACTGAAATGGTTAACAAAATAAAATTTATCAAGCAGGCAATTATTGAAACACCAAACCTGCCGGTAACAGTTTCCAAAATAATTGCTGCGCTTGAAAAAAGACTAACCGATGTAAATACAAAACTTAACGGCGATGCAACATTGGCAAGAAGAGAGTTTGAATCTTCTCCATCCATTAATGGCCGCATTGGTAATATTGTTGGCGGCTTGTGGGGAACCACGGCTGCACCAACAACCACGTTCATCAATTCATATCAAACAGCGGCCAGGCAATTTACGCCTGTATATAATGAGTTAAAAGCTATTGGTATTGAAATGAAAAACCTGGAAAGCATATTGGATAATAATAAAGCACCTTACACACCTGGTCGCTTACCGGACTGGCAGGGGAATTGATTTCCCCTGTGGAGAAAATAGTATGTTAGAATGAATCAAATAGATTTTACAGATTGGTTTTTCATCCGCATAAATCTGTGCAATCCGTGGCCAAATTCCTTCTGTGTTTCTGGCCTCTGTGGCAAATCCAAAAATAAATTTGATTAAACTAAATTAATTAGTATATTTGTACTAATCAAATTAGTTGCATCATGTCAATAGCAGGTCAAAATCTCAAATACTTACGCAAACTTCGCGGTTGGACACAGGAAGAATTTGCGACCAAACTCGGTATCAAACGTTCATTGATCGGCGCTTATGAAGAAGAGCGTGCCGACCCAAGGCTGGACGTATTGGAAATACTCGCCGATATATTCAAACTTTCTCTTGATGAATTATTGCTTAAAGATTTAAGTGATACTACCGGTACTTATTTATCCAGACGCCGCCAGCAAAAAATGATGACTGCCGAACGGAATGTCATTCACTTTGTACCTGTTAAAGCTGCAGCTGGTTATTTAGCCAGTTATGCCGATACCGAATTTATTGACGAACTGAATACATTTACGCTACCTATGTTGGCAGGTGGTAATTACCGGGCCTTTGAAATCATCGGCGACAGTATGTTACCTACGCCCAGCGGCAGTATTATTGTTGGAGAAAAAGTTGAAAATTCTACGGAAATAAAAAATAGTCAGGCTTACATTGTTGTAAGCCGTAATGAGGGAATTGTATATAAAAGAATTGAAAAGAACGGCCGCAGTAAAAATAAGCTGACCCTGGTTAGTGATAATCCGCAATACCAGCCGTACCAGGTAAATGCTGAGGACGTGGTGGAATTGTGGCAGGCACAAATGGTAATCAGCAAGGTAACCACACAACAACGCTGGGATGTAAACTCGCTGGCCAGCATGGTGAATAATTTACAAAGCCAGGTAAGTACTTTAAAGAAAAAAATGAATTAAAGGAATTGCTGTTTTAAAAGCAGATTAATAACATCAGATTGGAGATGAACGCAAAAGAACTATTGATATTGAATTTTGAAGAGGTACGGCGCAGAAGTATAAAAGTATGGAAAGGCATTTCAGAAGAAAATCTTTTCTGGAAACCGGATAATGTTGCCATGAGTTGCTTTCAGATGATACGGCACGTACTTGAATCTGAAAATATTTACCACCAGATTATATTGCACCGTGGAGCAATTGGCGATTATGAAAGCCCATTAACGGGAAATCCATATACCAGTATTGATGATGAATTAAAAAATGCCCAACCCTATCGGGAGAAATTTCTGAAAATGGTGCACGGACTTACTTTAAAGGATCTTGAGGAAGTGTATATAACCCGCAAGGATAAAAATCAGCACCGTAAGCTGGGCGACTATTTATTGCGTATGGCATATCACGAGGGTGTACATACCGGGCAGTTGCTCGATTATTTACGCACATTAAAAGCACCAAGGGCCGTAATATGGGATTAACTTTTAACTTTGCAACATAACCTATAACACAACCAGATACATCGATTAATAATTAAAAAACACAGTTATGATTAAGCTTCAGATCATCGGCAATCTTGGTAAGGATTGCATCGTAAAAGAAATCAACGGTAAACACGTTATCAACTTCAGCGTGGCCCACACAGAACGTTTTAAAGACGCCCAGGGCAACCAAAAAGAAAGAACCACCTGGGTAGAATGTGCCTACTGGACCGACCGTACGGCCATTGCACCTTATTTGGTAAAAGGAACTTCTGTTTATGCAGAAGGCTCTCCGGAGGCAGACCCTTATACCAACAAAGAAGGGCAGGCGGCTGCAACCTTACGCATGCGGGTTCAAAATATTCAATTATTGGGCAGTAACAAAGATAACCAGGGGTCTAACACGGGTAATGTTACCAACACCGGTATGGGTACGGCCCCGGTTGTTAAAACCGAGCCTGCCAATACATCAGCCCCGGTTGATGATTTACCGTTCTAAAAGATTTATCAACAAACAAGTAAAGCTCCTTTAGTGGAGCTTTTTTTATTGTCCCGGTTTTTTTTCAATAAGTTTTATCTTGTGCAAAATGATTTGCATGAAACGTAAAATATTATTGCTCTCATCTCTTTTCCAATTTTCCGCTTTCGTCCTCTTAGCCCAAAAAAATTTTGTGCAATATGTTGATCCGTTCATAGGTACTGGTGGCCACGGTCATACATACCCAGGGGCAACATTGCCGCATGGCATGGTGCAACTTAGTCCGGATACACGCCTGGATGGCTGGGATGGTTGCGGTG